>JAYEGP010000047.1:7369-22542 GCA_034659135.1 Campylobacterota bacterium | reverse complement strand
TATGATACATGGAAAGGCTCTATGCATGGTAAATCATGGACAGACCCTATCTTTCAGTCAAAATTTCAAGATTTCTTGAGAACTCATATTAATAAGATTGAAGAAGATAAGACGGGCGCTGTTGGTGTTGATGGTATTACAGGTATTGTCTACTCTGAGCAAAAATTTGTAGGTGTCGCACAGACCTGTATCAAATGTCATGCTCCAGGTGCTTACTATGCGGGTGACTTTAAAGCCTCATTAGAACTTATCAAAGAAGGTGCTACAACGCAAGATCTTAAAGATGCCGTTGAAAACAACCAAAGCAACCTCGCTAGTCCAACAAGTACTTACAACCCAACATTGCCAGCAAGTGTTGTTGCGGTAAGCCATACTAATGGTAAGCTTTATAAAGCAACGTATCAAATTGGTCATGAAGCGAATCAAGAGGGAATTAACTGTGCTTTTTGTCACAGTATCGAGACACCTCGTCTTATGAGAGCTGATGGCATGGATGGTGGTACGTATACCCTAAAAGATCATATGCGTGTGGGACCACATGGACCGGCTAAGGCGGCAGCAGGATCACAGTTAGTATTTAGTGATGATGCTACGAATCCTGACATGAACAAGTTCTTTAGACTTTGGGGACCTGAAAAGTATTCAGACTATACTAATACACCAAAGGGTGCAGGCGAGTTTGATGTTGCAAAAGCAAAAGATGGCCGTTATGTTATGGCGAGCAAAGATGTTAATGGAACCGATGGCAAAGTACACTTTACGGGGGGACCATTCTACGGACCTTATGGTGTGACCGGTAAGAGTAATGAAAATGCTACGGATGAGACCAATAGAACAGCACAGATCAATCCACATTACAATATAGACACTAATAATCACTTTGGTGAAAGTGGTAAAGGCTTATGTCTCTCATGTCACCAACGCTCAGCGGGTGCGGCAGTTCCAGCAGGTGAAGCAGGCGCTGGTAACTTTATGGAACTCTGTTCTACTCAGATCGCGGTAAGTACGGGAGATGATACAGCGAGCAATGATTCACTCTCTTCTCCACAATGTAAAAAATGTCATATGGAGCGCATTGAAGGTACGGTACTTCATCAGTGGGCACGTCCAGATAAGTTATGGACTTTAGCAGATAATCCTGCCTTGACAGGTCACTTTGATCCTGAAGATCCCGATAATCTTGGTGATGACAATCCTGTCGCAGCAGGTTGGTTGAACTCACATGCCTTTTTAGGTGCGAGTAAAACAGGTCATAAAACCAGTGCAACAGCAAAAATCAAAAGTGGTTTTGATGCAAGTCTAAGCACAAGTGTTGAGGGAGATATTTTAACGGTAACAGCAACTATCACCAATAAAACCGCTCACATGTTCCCTGGAGCGCACCCTATGCGTCGTGCCTTAAGTCGTGTTATCGTTACCGATGATAACGGTTCTAAAATCGATCTTGTAAGCAGTACGGGTCTTTCAACATTTAGCGATATTGAAAATGAAGTTCAGCCAATGGCGGGTAAAACCCTTCATGCCAGTGCTATGGCTAAGGTCAGTGTCAAGGACAACGGAAGTGCGGATCTAAATTTCCCTGGAAAAGTGGCAGATATGGATGGTAGCGCCGTAATATCTCAAAAATTTGATGGTACGGTAGTGAGAATACCAGGAACAGATAACACACTAACAAATCAAGAGATTGATGGTAGTACAACATCTGGAACCGTAAGTAATGCCGCTATTGTTGCTAGCAGCGATAGCAGTAACTTTACTCGTGTATACGGACATGAGACAGGTAAAAAATATGATCTTGACACTAACGCATCGACACCAAAAGTCTTTGTAGTACGTCCAGGTTTTGATTCAAATATGATTGCGAGTGATAATCGTTTAAGTCCAAATGAGACTGAGACCTATACTTTGACCTATGACATCTCTGGTAAAACAGGTATCTCAACAACGTACAAAGTGTATTACATGCAAAAAGGTGCCAATGGTAAATTCATTACGGGTGATGATGGTTTCTTAGACCAAGCAGCAAGTGATGCTAAAAAACTTCTAGTGACTGAAGTCTATACAGCGACTGAAGTTAACTAAACTCTTAAGACTACCCTAGGGTAGTCTCTTCTTCTTCTCTTCAAGCTTTTTTCTGATAACATTCTTTTTTATTTATAAGGATTTTTATGTTTGAAACAGGTTTTTTAGGTACTTCTGCACCACTGTATATGGATGTTGTTACGCTCTATTTTGTGCTACTTCCTTTTTTATTGGCTGTAGGTATTCGTTACGCTATTAAGGGAAATTACGATGCACATTATAAGATGCAGTTGTGGACCTTTGTGGTAACACTGGTTATTGTGGTCGTTTTTGAAGTGGGTGTTCGGGTCTCGGGCGGTTTTGTGAAGTTTATGGAAAGTAGTAATGCCAATTATACTTTCATGGTGGCTTTTTTAATCTTTCATGTTTTGGTAGCGATTTTGAGTGTAGTGATGTGGAGTGCATTGATTTATGGAGCGGTGAAACGTCATAAAATTGAAAAAGAGCCACTTCCTATTTCGCATAAAAAAATAGGCAAGTTTGTCTTTTTAGGCTTAAGTGCGACGTCCATTATGGGCGTCATGATCTACTATTTTCTCTTTATGTACTAAGGAATAAAAATTAAATAAAACATAAATCTTAGCGTACTCTTTTAGCCCTAGTCAAACGATTTTAATCGTCGCGTAGCTAAGGCTATGCTCCTCATAAAATAGTGTGACTAGAACTAAAATAGCAGCAATAAGATTGAGAATAAACTTCCCTTTGATAGTTTTAAACACGAGTGCGCCTTTGAAACGTATTTGTTGTTAATTATAAGTGATGTTAGATAAAGTTAGGCTTATAGGATAACCGATGAAATTTTCACATTTACAGCAGATTGTCACTATGATGCAGGATTTTAAAAATATTAATGCCATTTATCGTGTCAATGATACCACGATTAAGATCGCTTTTGATCGTGATGACACCCTCTATTTTGATATGCAAAAAGGAGAACCTTATATCTTTACATGTAAGGATTATAAACGCAGTAAAATCTATCAGGCTCCTTTTGATATCGTTTTAGCAAAACAGTTTAACCGCTCTTATATTCATAAGATTGAATGCTATAACGCAGATAAGATACTTCGCATTCACGCTTCTCTCTCAAGCGCTTATAAAGAGTCATCGGCGATACTGCAGCTTGAATTTACAGGTAAGACGGCTAATGTCATCATTTTAGACACTCAAGGGCGTGTTCTTGAAGCGCTTCGACATATTGATGCACAGAGTTCCTACCGTGTGGTTAGAGTAGGTCAAGAGCTACTCGATCCTCCCCCACCGCCCTATACACCTAAAGCATTTCCTATTGACAATATGGAAGCATTTTTGCAAGAGGCCTATCTGCAAAAAGAGCGAACGCGTCTTAATGCACTTAAAAAGAGTAAAACGGCCTATTTAGAAAAAAAACTTGCAAAGCTAGAGCGTCTGTTAAAAACACTGCCCTCACAAGAAAAACTTGAAAGTGATGCTCAGAGTGATCAGCAGATAGCGACGCTTATCTTGGCAAATATTTATCAGATTAAACCCTACTCACAAGATCTTGAGCTGTATGATTTTGATGGGAAGCCGGTTGTCATTGAAATCCCTAAAGCGTTTACCAACCCTTCCGATATGGCAGAACATTTTTTTAAAAATGCGAAACGTCTGAAAAAAAAGGCGGCATCGCTTTATATTGAACGTGAGGGCTTAGAAGAAAAAGTCCGTTATCTACGTTATTTTATACAGACCGTTGATGAGAGTAAAGATTTGGTGAGCCTACAAACACTTTTTCCTCCCCGTAACCGACAGAAAAAACAGATCAAAGAGGAGTCCATAGAGACCTTTTGGATTGAGGGTTATAAGGTAATGCTAGGCAAGAGCGAAAAAGGAAATATCGCCTTGCTCTCACGAGCAAAAGCGCGTGATATCTGGCTGCATCTTAAAGAGCGTCCATCAGCACATGTTATTATTGTCACGGATAAACAGAACGTACCTCAAAACGTCATTGAATACGCGGCAAAGATCTGTGTTGACTTCTCTGTGTTTGAAAAAGGTAACTATTTGGTCGATTATACTCCTAGGCGCGAAGTAAAAATCCAAGAAGGCGCAAATGTCTTGTATAATAAGTATAAGACAATTAATATTTCAAAGGGGTAGATTATGGCATCGATTGGACCGATAGGTAGTGCAATTTATACCAATCAACAGATAGCAACGGTTGCTAGTGAGAAAAATGCTTTGCAAAACCGTTTTGAACTTCAAAATATGGCAGCAGCAGATGCCAGTAATGCTAAGGCAAAAGAGATAGAAGAGGTTCGCCCTACTGAGGAGAATCACAAGGTTGATGAAGACCGTGAACATACCAAACAAGAAGCTGAGTCTGAAAACCCAAAAGATCGTGAATCAAAAAAAGAGGATGAAGAGGCTAATGAAAGCCCTCCTTTGCACCGCCTAGATATTAAGGTTTAATGGCGTTTTCACTCCCTATTTGATATTATTTCCTAATTTTAAAAAAAACACTCGTAAGGTTTATCAATGTTACAAGAAGTCTATTTACATAATACCGTAGAGACATGGCTGTATGCCTTCTTTTTCGCCACAGGCGCTATCGTTTTAGGAAAACTCCTTTATTGGATTATTCAAAAAACATTGAAAGCTTACGCTAAAAAAACATCCAATAACTTCGATCTTCTTTTTGTTGATATGATGGAAGAGCCACTCTCTTTAGCTATTGTCCTTTTTGGGTTCTGGTTTGCTTTTGATATCTTGACCTTAGCTGAAGGTCTTCGAAAATTTATAGATAGTATCTTCTATTTTGCGATTTTGTTTAACATCGCTTGGTTTGTGACACGTTTCTTTGACGCGGTTGTTCAAAAATATGTTGTGCCCCATGTTAAAAACTCCGAAACTGATCTTGATGATGTCCTTCTGCCAATCGTTCAAAAAATGATTAAAATCGCAATTTGGGCGATGATGATTATTATCGGTGTTGATAATGCAGGTTACGATGTCACGACGATGATTACCGGTCTGGGTCTGGGAGGTTTGGTCTTTGCCTTAGCGGCTAAAGATGCGGTATCGAATCTCTTTGGAGGCTTTGTTATCTTTAGCGATAAGCCTTTTAGTCTGAATGAACGTATTATTATTGATGGATTTGAAGGTTTTGTCAGAGAGATAGGGCTTCGAAGCACTCGTCTTGAAACTTTGGATGGACGTGTTGTTACCGTACCCAATTCAGCTGTTACTGATAACTCAGTACTCAATGTCTCTCGTGAACGAGGACGACGGGTAAAATTTTATCTTGGTCTGACTTACGACACGAGTGCAGAGCGTATTGAAGAGGCTAAAGCGATTGTAACAAAAATCATAGCTGACAATGAATATACTCAAGATAGTGTGATCTCTTTTGACTCATTTGGAGATTTTTCGCTTAATATCATGGTCTTATACTGGATTAAAAAAGGGGGACCTATCGTTGGTGCTCAAGATGCTATTAATCTTCAGATTTTGCGTGAGTTTAATGCGGCAGGACTTGATTTTGCCTTTCCAACGCAGAGTATCATTTTACAAAAGTAGTCTCTCTACCGTCATCAATTCCTTTTTACATGTAAAGGGCTATAATGACGTAATAACTACTGATATGGAATAGATATGAAAATTTTTGGATCACATACTGAGCGTGTATTGACGGGATTAGGTCTTATCGCAGGTGTCTCTTTAATCGGATATATTGACAATTTTTATCTGACATGGCTCTTTTTAGGTGGGGTCTATCTTCTCGCTTTTTATGAAGCCAATAACCTCTTTGGCATTAAAAACAGTGCACTCTTCTTTTATGCGGCACTTATCTGGGTTGTGGCACTTTTTTATCCCTACGGGGATGACCTTTTTGTTATCGCTGGTATTGTTGCTGCCTCGTTTATGGCCTATAAAAATGAGAAAGATTGGAGTGGTTTTTTACCTTTTCTTTATCCAACGGCAGGCATGCTATTTACGCTAAGTATGTATAAAGAGTACGGTATTATCGCCTTGCTTTGGTTACTTATTGCGGTGGCAGCAACAGATACGGGTGCTTATTTTGTGGGTAAAAGTATTGGTAAAACACCCTTTTCTCCAACCTCTCCCAAAAAGACGATGGAAGGGCTTGTTGGCGGTGTTATTGTCGCTACCATAGCGGCATCATATGTGGGAATGATGATTGTTGATATTGAAAAAGCGGTGATTATCTCTTTTGCGGTTTCGATTGCATCGATCTTTGGTGATCTTTTTGAAAGCTCACTCAAACGTCAAGCTGGAGTCAAAGATAGCGGTACGATCCTGCCGGGTCATGGTGGTGTTCTTGATAGAATCGATGGCTATCTCTTTGGTAGTATTGCGATGCTTGTCTTGTTGCGGGGTCTTGTTTGATCCTTTTAGGCTCTACAGGCTCTATTGGGGTCAATACGCTTCTTATTGCACAGCGCTTTCATCTTGATGTTGAAGTGCTCTCTTGCGGTAAAAATATCACCCTTTTAAATGAGCAGATTGCTCAGTTTCAGCCTCGTATCGTTGTGGTTCAAGATGCTAAAGATGTTTTACATGTAAACCATACCCATGTTTATGTTGGTGCCGAGGGGATTCTTGAGGCGATTCGAGAAGCGAAGAGTGATCTTGTCGTTAATGCCATTGTAGGTTTTGCAGGTCTTCGTGCGACTCTTGAAGCCCTTACATGTAAGAAAAAAATTGCCCTTGCCAATAAAGAGTCTTTGGTTGCAGGGGGTAAATTTATTGATCCC
The DNA here is from genome assembly GCA_034659135.1 of Campylobacterota bacterium. Lineage (GTDB taxonomy): Bacteria > Campylobacterota > Campylobacteria > Campylobacterales > Sulfurimonadaceae > S010-53. The sequence goes on along the minus strand of JAYEGP010000047.1, from coordinate 15,724 downwards.
TCACGTATTCAACCTATTGATAGTGAGCATTTTGGTTTGTGGTTTCTGCTTCAAAAAGAGCGTCCAATTGAACGCATGGTGATTACTGCAAGTGGAGGTTCATTTCGTGATTGGCCTCTTGAAAAACTGAAAAATGCCAGTTTGAGCGATGCTTTAAAACATCCAAATTGGTCGATGGGTCGTAAGATCACTATTGACAGTGCGAGTATGATGAATAAGCTTTTTGAACTTTTAGAAGCACGTTGGCTCTTTGGTGAAGGCTCTTATGATGCGGTGATTGAGACACAGTCGCTTATCCATGCGCTTATTGATTACAAAGATGGTTCGACTACGGCACATTTTGCTCATGCTGATATGAAACTGCCTATTGCGTACGCCGTAAATGGGACTGTTGAAGAGCAGATATTAAAGCCCATTGATCTCGTACAGGTAGGTTCCTTAGAGTTTCGTGAGATCACCAAAGAGCGCTATAGGGCATGGGAACTCAAAGCAGATCTATTGGAAAATCCCAACCGCGGGGTGATTGTTAATGCGGCTAATGAAGTGGCGATTGAGCAGTTTATTGCTGGAAAGATTGGGTTTTTAGAGATATCGCAACGTATTTTAAAAACGTATGAGCATTTTGATAAAGAGCCTGAGAGCATTGAAGCGGTTTTTGCTATGGATGATGAGGTACGTCATTTTGTACGGGCGATGGTATGAGTAAGGTCTTAATTCTATATGGTTGGCACGCTTCGCCTAGCCCGCATTGGCAGGATTGGTTAGCACGCGAATTGGTGAGCCGAGGTCATCTCGTCTCTTTTCCACAGCTTAGTAATCCAATGGAGCCAAAAAAAGAGATATGGTTACAAGAAGCTAAAATCGCACTCGATGAACTTAAACCCGATATTGTGATCTGTCACTCTTTAGGAAATGTACTGTGGTGGCATCTGTGTAATGAGGGTTTAGCCTTACATGTAAAGCGATTGCTCTTGGTAGCCCCGCCACGTGACCTGCGTGAATATAAAGAAATTTCAAATTTCTTTCCTGTGGAGTTACCTGTGAGTCTTTATGCGAAGGAGTCGCTCTTAGTGACATCTGATGATGATCCCTATTTGAACAAATCGGAAGGAATCCGTTTTGCTCGAGCACTCAATATAAAGCATAAAGTGTTCCAGAATATGGGCCATATTAATGCTGATAGTGGATTTGGACCTTGGCCTTGGGTACTTGAGTGGAGCGAGGCTTTGAAAAACGAGGATGAATGATGATTTTAAGTATTGAGAGTAGTTGTGATGATAGCTCTATTGCTATAACTGAAATTGCAACTAAAAAACTTCTTTTTCATAAAAAGATATCTCAAGAGTTGGAGCATTCGGTTTATGGAGGTGTTGTTCCAGAATTGGCATCGCGTTTACATGCAGAAGCCTTACCAAAGATTTTAGAGTCGTGTAAAGCGTATCTACCTCATATTAAAGCTATCGCCGTTACCAATGAACCAGGCCTTAGTGTAACCCTAATAGAAGGGGTAACAATGGCTAAGGCACTTTGCGTGGCTTTAAAGCTTCCTCTTATCGGTGTGAACCATCTCAAAGGGCATATCTATTCACTTTTTATTGAAAAAGAGGAACAAGTGCCTATGACAGTACTTCTTGTTTCTGGTGGGCACACTCAAGTTATTGAAGTGCAAGGTTTACAAGAGATGAAAACAGTGGCCACGACGATGGATGATAGTTTTGGTGAGAGTTTTGATAAGGTCGCTAAGATGATGAATCTTGGCTATCCTGGTGGGCCAGTTATTGAAAAGCTAGCAAAAGAGGGTAAGCCTTTGCGCTATAATTTTACACTACCACTCTTACAAAATAAAAAGATTGCTTTTAGTTATTCGGGGCTTAAAAATGCTGTGCGACTTGCAGTTGAAGCAGGCAACAGAGATGATTATCCCGATATTGCGGCTTCCTTTCAGCATATTGCTACGAAACATTTGACCTACAAACTTAAAAAGTATTTCCAAGATAATCCTCCCAAACGTTTTGCTATTGTAGGTGGAGCAAGTGCCAATCTTTATCTTCGCAGTGAGATTGAAAAACTTATTCTTCCACACAAGGCCGAGCTTCTTTTAGCACCATTGCAGTACTGTTCTGATAATGCTGCAATGATAGGAAGAGTGGCAATAGAGATGTATGAGAAAAAGCTTTTTACACCAAGCAGCGCTTTACATGTAAGCCCTCGATCAAATCTTTAACAAAACTTAATTCAAAAACACTCAAAGCTAATTAAGAGTAAAATAGTCTGATTTAAGTAGAATTCTTATTATAAAATATTAGGAGTCCTAAATGGCAACAACACAGTTCAAAGGTACAGACGTAGAATTATTAGGTAATGAAGTCAATGTTGGCGATAAAGCACCAGCGATTACAGTGGTAAACTCAGATGGTCTTGGTGACGTTACTGTGGGTGGCGCTCAAGGTAAAAAACAACTTATTATTGTTGTTCCTTCACTAGATACGGGTGTTTGTGCTACTGAAACGCGTAATTTTAATGCTAAAGCGGCCGATATGGGCGATGTTATCACTACTATTGTTTCTCTTGACCTTCCATTTGCTTCAGGACGTTTTTGTTCAGCTGAAGGCATCACTAACTTAACGGTGACTTCTGACTTCCGTAACAAAGATTTTGCTAACGCTTATGGTGTTCTTCTTGGTGGCTCAGTTTTAGCTGGTGTGACGTGTCGTGCAATCTTTGCAGTAAACGAAGAAGGTGTTGTCACCTACAAGCAAATTGTTCCAGAAATTACACAAGAGCCAGATTATGATGCTGCTCTTGCTGCTGTAAAATAATTTTTACGCATAATATTTAGTAAGGATTTCTCCTTACTAAACTCCTTTTTACTCTTTTTCTATCTTTTCTTTGTTATAGTGCTTTAAACAAAAAAAAGGCATGACTATGAAAAAAACACTTCTTTTATCATTAGTATTCTCATCACTATTGCAAGCGGATTTTATACGTGCAGAAATGGGTGCTGGTGTCTGGATGCCATCAAGTACAGGCAGTATAAATAAGCAAGATTTAGTTGATGATTTGGATGTCGATTCTTCACAGGATTACTATCTGTGGGCCTTATTAAAGCATCCTATTCCTATTATTCCCAATGCACGTATAGAGTATGTAAAAACTTTGGCTGAGGGATCTGGCAATGAAGTCGGGATACAGCAGGTTGATTTAATTGCCTATTATAACATATTTGATAATTTAGCTTGGATAACACTCGATCTTGGAGTCGATATTAATGTTATGGAGCAGTCTTACAAGCTTGATGGCAATTTGAGAACAAACAGTGCCTTAATTCCCATGCTATATGGTCGCGGGCGATTTGAGGTTCCAGGCACGAATTTTGGACTTGAGAGCGTTATTAAATACTTAAGCTATGGAGAATCCAATGTAGGTGACATTAGGCTCAAAGTTGATTATACCTTGGATCTACCCCTGCTTCAGCCTGCAGTTGAGTTAGGGTATCGTCATGAAGTCATTAAGACCTCAGAAAAAGACTTTTCTGATCTAGATAAGGATACTGATATCACTATGTCAGGCATCTATTTAGGGGCGATGTTACGCTTTTAAAGGACACGGATTCGGTAACCTGAATCCGTGGTTTTGGTCACATAACGATATCGTCCATCTAAATGGATAACGATACGATAATAGCCATCATGATTTCCCATCCGAAGCTCTGTAAATGGTACTGTTTTTAAAGCTTTTTCATAACTTAAAAAATTTGCATCACGTCTGAAATCTATAACAATTCTATGCGGGCTAATCAGTAAAAAATTTCGTATAAGTTTATCTTTTGTATGTATTAGAATCTCTTTTTTACTGATACTAAAGTTAATAAATTTAAAGTCAACTTTTTCTGACTTCCGTCTCTTTTTTGGTAATTTATTTAGATTTTGCTCTGCTAATACATAAGATTGCGAGATAAAAAGAGGTATATGCCAATCTACGGATTTATTGACTTGAATACTCTTTTTCTCAATCGAACCATCAAGGTTTTTATAGCTGATAGTAACCTCTTCTAGTACTCTGGCTTGATCTGGTAGAGTAATAGCAGCGCGGCTTAAAGGAGGGTAACTTACTATTTGGTTTGAAGTGATGGGCATCTCATCAATGGATTCTGTTGGAAAGAAAGGGTTTTCTCGTGATTGAAGCGCCATATAAGCAAATAAAATGAATAGTAGCACTTTCACAATGGCACTCCTGAGGGTTAAGGTAGTGTTATTATATACACATCCCACTTATATATTCCCACTTTTAAACGAGTATATTGCGTCATAGTGCAAGGCGAAAGTCCGCAGGAGCTACTAGTAGCTTTTGCTATGCCCCTTGGGTGCAAGGATTTTCAACGAAGCAATATGATGCAATATACTCGCCCTACGGGTAAAAGAGAAGCTATCATCTATTGCGTTAGATACCCTTGAAGCTATTCATAGCTCCTGCGGATATCTGCCTTGTAGCTAATAGCTTCTCTTTTATTTAAAAGTGGGAATATATAAGTGGGATGTGTATAGCAAACCTTAGTCGTGAATGGTGTCGCGTTCTAGCTCTTTAAGTTCAAAATACTCTTTTTGGAGTTGGGAGTTTGCATCTTTTAAATTCTGAACTTCCTCATTGAGATAGTTATGATACTCTTCAATGCCTAAAAGAATTTCGAGTGAATTATCACCAAAAAGTAGAACACCAATGTAGATACCTAGAGCAAGGACTGCCAGCAAGGCTAAGATGAATTTAGCTAGAGAGAGACCGAGGTAACGTTCGGTAAAACTTTCATTAGTCTCTATCTCATCATAAAATTCATCTTCTTGCATAAGTGCGTTTTTAGTTAAATAGCTGTGAACCTAAGTATTCACCATAAACAACTTCATTTTCAATCTCTAAGAGACGGTTGTATTTAGCCGTACGTTCTCCACGAGCTGTTGAACCTGTTTTGATCTCACCACAGTTAAGCGCGACTGCAAAGTCAGCGATGAAGGCATCTTCACTCTCACCCGAGCGGTGACTCATAACACATTTATAGCCATTGCGTTGCGCAAGACGTACTGTCTGCATTGTTTCAGAAACGGATCCGATCTGATTTGGCTTGATAAGGATTGAATTGGCAATACCTTTTTCAATACCTTGAGCTAAAATTTTAACATTAGTCACAAATAGGTCATCACCAACGAGTTGTATTTTGTCTGCAAGTTTTTCTGTCATGATTTTCCAACCATCCCAGTCATCTTCGTCTAAACCATCTTCGATGGATACAATAGGGTATTTATCACAAAGATCTACAAAGTAATCTACCAACTCTTCAGAACTGATCGCTCTACCTTCAGAGTCAAGTTGATACTTTCCATCACGGTAGAACTCCGATGCGGCAACATCCATGGCAATTGCCATCTCTTCACCTGCTTTATAGCCCGCTTTTTCGATAGCTTGCATGATCACCTGAATCGGCTCTTCGTTTGAACCTAAATCTGGAGCGAATCCACCCTCATCACCGAGTGCTGTGTTGGCACCTCGCTCGTTAAGAATCTTTTTAAGATTATGATACACCTCTGCAGAAGCGCGAAGACTCTCAGAAAAATCATCAAAACCGATGGGCATAATCATATACTCTTGAAAGTCAACGGAATTATCGGCGTGTGAACCCCCATTGATGATATTGAGCATTGGAACTGGAACCACCATCGCATTAGCACCACCAAGGTAACGATACAGTGGCATGTTAAGACTTGTAGAAGCTGCGCGAGCTACCGCCATAGAGACACCAAGCACCGCATTGGCACCTAAGTTAGAGTAGTTTTCTGTGCCATCAATCTCTTTCATCGTTGCATCGATAATGGCTTGGTTAAAAGGACTCAGACCGATAAGTTCATCAGCAATTTGAGTATTCACATGCCCAACGGCTTTTAAAACACCTTTACCCATATAGCGCTCATCAGCATCACGTAGCTCTAAAGCTTCACGTTTTCCCGTACTTGCACCACTAGGTACAATGGCACTTTCTACGGTTCCATCACTTAATGCTACTGTCGCTTTTACTGTAGGATTCCCACGAGAATCCATAACTTCGATTGCACTTACGTTATCAATATAAATCATTCGTCTACCTCATTCATTTCTGATTCAGCCATAGTCATAATATCACTCATGCCCATCGCTTCTCTAATTTTGTTTTCAATCTCTAAAGCGAGCTCTGGTTCGTCTTTAAATTTTTGCTTGACATTTTCACGTCCTTGACCCAATTTTGTGTCTTCATAGCTAAACCATGCACCGCTTTTATCGATGATATCCAATTTAACACCATAGTCGACAAGTTCACCCTCTTTGGAGATCCCTTCTCCAAACATGATATCAAATTCTGCCTGACGAAAAGGAGGGGCTACCTTGTTTTTTATCACTTTTGCCTTACAACGGTTTCCAATTTGACTCTCACCTTGCTTAAGTGTAGCAATTTTACGAATATCGATACGAACTGAGGCGTAAAATTTGAGAGCATTTCCGCCCGTTGTTGTTTCTGGAGAACCGTAACCCATCATTCCGATTTTCATACGAATTTGGTTGATAAAAAGTACGGTACAGTTCATTTTATGTAAAACACCAGTCAGTTTTCGCAGAGCTTTTGACATTAAACGGGCTTGGACACCCACTTGCTGATCCGTCATCTCCCCTTCGAGCTCAACCTTTGGAGTTAAAGCAGCAACGGAATCGATGATAATAAGATCAACCGCGCCACTTCTTGCAATGGTTTCAACAATATCAAGAGCTTGCTCGCCGTAATCGGGCTGTGAGACAAGAAGGTTCTCTATATCAACACCGAGGTTTTTAGCATATTGAATATCTAAGGCGTGTTCCGCATCAATAAAGGCACATACACCCCCTTTTTTTTGAGATTCAGCGGTAATCTGTAGGGCAAGTGTTGTTTTTCCAGAACTTTCAGGTCCATACACCTCAACCACGCGTCCCTCTGGAATACCATTAATCCCCAAGGCCAAATCCAGACCGATAGAACCGGTACTGATGGCATTAATAGGTTCAATCTCTTTGTCACCCAAACGCATAAGAGCGCCTTTTCCAAATGCTTTATCGATCTGTTTCATCGCTAGGTCAAGAGATTTTTGTTTATTCGCGTCCATGATATTCCTTAGGGTTTTTAAAATAGTTACTGTAATTATATGTCAAATTGCTATATTATATAATTATATTTCAAAATGACATATTTTATTATAGTGACTATCTTAATAAGAGTCTGGAATTTTAGCGTTATTTAGTTAAAATTAATTGATTTTTTTATTACATGTAAGGCCTTGCATGTAAGACTTTAGGATAGCGTATTGAAAACTGTGCAAATTGCCCATTCACCTGATGCCGATGATATTTTTATGTACTATGCGATTAAGTTCGGATGGGTGGGTATGCAAGGTATGAGTTTTGAAAACTTGGCATTAGATATTGAGACCTTAAACGTTGAAGCCTTAAAAGGCACTTACGACATTACTGCGATTAGTTTTGCACTCTTACCGCATATCAAAGATGAGTATGCTCCACTGCGAACGGCGGTGAGTTTTGGTGAGGGGTATGGTCCTAAGCTGATTAAGCTCAAAGATAAAAAACTTAAACGAAATTTTAAAGTGGCATTGAGTGGTAAATATACAACCAATGCCATGCTTTTTCGTATCGCTTATCCTGATGCACGAATCACGTATATGAACTTTCTAGAGATCGAGCAGGCCGTTTTGGATGGGGCTGTTGATGCAGGGGTTTTGATACATGAGAGTATTTTGACTTTTAATGATGCACTGGAAGTAGAACGTGAACTGTGGGATATCTGGGTGGAGCTCGCGGGAGAGGGCATTCCTCTTCCCTTGGGTGGTATGGCGATTCGTCGTTCCATTCCTCTTAATAAAGCGATTGCTTATGAGGCGATGTTAACCAAAGCTGTTGATGTCGCACGTCTTCATAAAGAGCGTTTGAGTGCGATGTTGATAGAGCGGGATTTAGTACGTATTGATGCGCCAACTTTAGAGAAGTATTTGGAACTCTATGCCAATGATGATTCGGTTTCACTAAGCCCTTTGCAGTTAAAAGCGATTGATATCTTGTATGAGATTGGATACAAACACGGTTTTTATGATCAGCCTTTACATGTAAGCGACTATCTCATCCCTACAGAGTATGAGGAATTAAGGAACAGCTGATGGAAGGAGAACTCATTGCCTTAGGTGTTCAGACCTTTAAAATAGCACTGATGCTAGCGCTCCCTGGACTCTTAGTGGGTATGTTGATGGGTCTGGGTGTCAGTATCTTTCAGGCAACAACACAGATCAATGAGATGAC
>JAYEGP010000047.1:0-7269 GCA_034659135.1 Campylobacterota bacterium | reverse complement strand
GGACGTCTGATTGAAGCGGTAGGTCTTAAAGGAACACGCATTGGTGATATGGCCTGGAGTGAGGTTCATGCAAATTTCTTGGTTAATCTTGGTGAAGGAAGTTTTGAAGATGCGATGGAGCTTATTGAGCTAACAGAAAAAACAGTAAGAGAGAGATTTGATATCTCTCTTGAGAGAGAGATTATCGTCATTAAGGCTTAGGTGGAATCGGGTGATTTTCGACGACAAAGTCGATATCTTTATCCCCACGACCACTAAGATTAATTAAAATCGTATCATCTGGATTTTCACGAGCAAGTTTCATCGCATAAGCAACCGCGTGAGCCGATTCAAGAGCGGGAATAATTCCCTCAAGCTGTGAAAGTTTATAAAAAGCATCAACCGCCTCTTCATCATTACATGTACCGACGATAGTACGACCGATATCACGAAGATAGGCATGTTCTGGCCCAACAGATGGGTAGTCGATACCTGAACCGATAGAGTAGACAGGAGCAGGTTCACCTGCTTCATCTTTGAGCATGATAGAGTTGAAACCGTGCATGATACCCTCTTCACCATAGGTAAGGCTTGCCGCGTGTTGCCCAAGTTTTGTTCCCACACCTAAGGGCTCAATACCGTGAAGTTTGACCGCATCATCAAAAAAGCCAGAGAAGATACCCATAGCGTTTGATCCACCACCGACACAGGCGACAACGTGATCGGGAAGTCTATCTGTCATTTGGGAAAACTGCGCTTTGGCCTCTTTGCCTACGACACTTTGAAAGTCACGTACCATTTTTGGAAAAGGATCAGGTCCTACCACCGAACCGATACAAAAAAGAGCGGTCTCAGCTTCAGCGACATAGACATTAAATGCAGAATCAACTGCCTCTTTTAGCGTTTTAAGTCCATGAGTAGCGGGAACAACTTTCGCACCTAAAATCTGCATACGAACGACATTGGGATGCTCTTTTGCTATATCGACTTCACCCATATGAATCTCACATTCAAGCCCAAAGTACGCAGCAGCCGTAGCAAGTGCCACCCCATGCTGTCCGGCTCCCGTTTCCGCAAGTAACTTCTTTTTACCTAGATGTTTTGCCACTAAGGCCTCTGCCATACAGTGGTTTAACTTATGAGCACCCGTATGGTTAAGGTCCTCACGTTTGAGGTAGATCTTAGCGCCACCACAAAACTCTGAGAGGTTTTTCGCATAATAGATTGGCGTAGGACGTCCTTGATAGTGTGTACGAATCTGGCGTAGCTCTTCATGAAACGCTTCGGATTTTGAGAGTTCATCATAAGCTGCTCTTAACTCTTCAAAGGGCTTTTCAAGCGGAGGTGGAATAAAAGCACCTCCATATTTTCCAAAAAATCCCTTTTCATCAGGTACGGTATCGAGATAAGACTTTGCCATGGGTATCCTTTCATAATAAAAACATGTGATTATTCTATCAAACAGTCACATAAAAGGGACTTTTTCCATTAAAACCGTCAATTTGACGAATTAAAGTAAAAAACTATTGACTTTAAACGTCAAAAAGTTTATAATGACGATGAAATTAAAATATTAGTGAGGTTTTATCGTTATGACAATATCATATATTCGACCTGATAAACATTTTGATGGGGCTTATGACCAATTAAAACTCATCAATGCTTATGCTGAGCCTAAGGGATTAGTGATTGAAAGTGAGATGCTCGATCATACCTCTCAAAGCAAACGTATCAGTGAGCGTTCTGAGGTGACTGATTACTTCCAAAGTCATGAAAACAGTACTTTAATCGTTTATGATTCGTGGGTGTTGAGTAGTAATATAGAAGATTTGGTGCAGATGATCAGTTGTCTGTTTAAACGTAATATCACCTTGCATCTTGTAAAGCCTTCTGTCGTTTTAGATAAGAGTAGTGATGTTATGGTGGTTTTAGGTCTCATCGATCAACTGCGCCAGATATTACAAAATGAGTCAAAAAAAGCAATCGGTCGTCCAAAAGGAAGCCGTTCAAATTCAAAATTTGATAAGTATTTAGAAGATATTATTGGATTTCTAAGAGTGGGTAAAAGTGTGAGTGAAATGGCGCGGAACTTAGGGGTCAGTCGTAGCTCTTTAAAAGATTATATAGAATCACGTGAACTACGAGAGGTGGCATTAGGAAGTATCCATATGGAAAATTCTGAAATGTCAGAAGCACATTTGATTGAGACGATCAAATGTCCAACAGAAGTTTAAAAAGGAGAGAGTTATGAGTGAAGCAGTTCTTAAAGGTAAAGCATATTTAAAAGGTTGGGTAGAGTGGCGTTTGAAGCGGTACTATTTTTATGGAATTGTTACCGTTATGGCGCTAGTCATTCCATGGATTACAATAAATGGAAATCATCTTTTCCTACTCAGTTTTGATAAGCTTAAATTGCACCTAATGTTTATTCAGTTTGATATGCAAGAACTTTATCTGATGCCGTTTTTATTGATGATTCTTTTTATCGGTATTTTTGGTATTACGGTTCTTGGTGGTCGTGTTTTTTGTGGCTGGGCTTGCCCTCAGACGATTTTTCGTGTCATCTATCGTGATCTCATTGAGACAAAATTATTGGGTCTTCGTAAACGGATCAAAAACAAACAAAAAGATCCGGATTATTCAAAAATAGAGAATCAAGTGAAACGTGTTGTTGCGATTTTACTCTGGACAGTCTTAGCTTTTGTAGCGACGTCAAACTTACTGTGGTTTTTTGTACCACCTGAAGATTTTTTCGCCTACCTTCAAAATCCTGCTGAGCATGGTGTTCTTGTGGGTACCTTGCTGGTAACGGTCGCTTTTCTTGTGGCTGATGTTGTTTTTATTAAAGAGAACTTCTGTGTCTATGTCTGTCCTTATTCACGTATTCAGTCGGTTCTGTATGATGATGATACGGTGATGGCGATTTATGATCCACATCGTGGTGGGGATATTTATAATGATAATAAAGAGAAACAGTTCACCAAGCAAAAAGAGCTTCAAGCGGTCAATGAAAGTGCCGAGTGTACCACCTGTGAAAGTTGTGTGACGGTCTGTCCGACACATATCGATATCCGTAAAGGTCTGCAACTTGAGTGTATTAACTGTTTAGAGTGTGTTGATGCCTGTACTACGGTTATGGGTAAACTGGGTAAACCAAGTTTGGTTCGCTGGTCGAGTGAAAAAGAGGTCATTGAGCAAGCGGGTAAAACGCACTATTTCCGTCCTAAGATCTTAGGTTATATCGCTATTTTAGTCATTGTAACAGGTATTTTAGCGGTTATGGGAAGTAAAAAAGAGTATATGTTATTAAACATTAATAAAGAGAATCGTCTTTATAGTGTGAGTAAAGAATATGATGGGTCGGTTAGAGTTGATAATTCGTATATCTTTTTATTACAAAATACACTCAATGAAAACCATAAATATTACTTTGATCTTATCGTACCTGAAGGTATGGAAGGCAAGATTACTATTGATCGTCCAAGTAAACCGTTCTTGGCAAAACCAGGTGTGAAAAAGAAAACTATCGTAAGATTGACAACAAATGAGCTTCTAGTCAAAGATGCTCGTAAAGATACGGTGATTCCTATTACAATTAAAGCCTATGCTATCGATGATAAAGAGAAAGTCGTTGTTTTCAGACAATCAACCTTTACCTATCCGCGTTACGATCAGATTCAAAACGCAAAATAATCTTCATGGAGCCTTCGGGCTCATCCCCTATCATGCGCGACTAAGGAATCAAAATTGAATAAAATGTAAATCTAAGCGATTGCTATTTTAGTTCTAGTCACACTATTTTATGAGGAGCATAGCCTTAGCTACGCGACGATTAAAATCGTTTGACTAGGGCTAAAAGAGTACGCTAAGATTTATGTTTTATTTAATTTTGATTCCTAAAATTCTCTAAAAATGGCTTAATCTCATGAGCTGGAATCGGTGGGCTAATAAGATACCCTTGTGCATAGTCAATTCCAAACTGCTCTACCCGTTTTAAAATGGCTTCATCGGCAACAAACTCAGCCACCGATTCAGCTTTCATAAGTTGTGAAAATTTAGTCATGGTTTTTGCAATAGTGGCAGAGTTTGGCTCTTTGTTGATATTTTTAATAAATTGAGCGTCAATTTTGATGTAATCAACCTGCATCATCAGAAGGTGGGCAAAGTTTGAGTGCCCTGTTCCAAAATCATCTATGGCAATTTTATAGCCCTCTTTTTTTAAGGTATTTAAGGCTTTCATAACGGGATCAATCTCTTCGATAGTATCGGTTTCTAAAAACTCGAAGGTGATCTGTTTGGGCGCTATTGCATAGGCATGAGCATTTTCTTGAATGTAGAGAAGAAGATCAAAGGCGAGAAAATCTTTAAAAGAGATATTGATGCTGAAACTGATCTCCTTATGTCGCGCGGCAACGGCAAAAACTTTTTGAACCATTATCTTGGTGATTTCATGAGTTTTCCCTATATTTTCTGCTGCTTGTAAAAAATAAAGAGGCGGAATAATCTCATCGTCTTCTTTCATGCGAACAAGAGATTCAAAGCTATCAACACACTGCTTTTTAATATTGTAAATAGGTTGAAAGTAAGGAATTAAGCGCTTTTCACGCAGGGCACAATTGAGGCGGTTTGAGCTTTCAAGATTATGCTCTAACTTCTCTTTGCTTAGGGCTGTCTCTTTACATGTAAGGGGTTTGGAACTGTGGCGCGCTTTTGCTTCACGTAAGGCGATACCGACGTGTTCCATGAGTGGATGTGATTGTGCAATTGCTGAAAAGAGATGCGGATGAAGGTGAATGCTCTCAAATGAAAATTTGAGTTTCCCAAGCGCTTCATGAAGTGAGAAAAAAGGTGTGAGATCCTCACTCTTTTGTAAGAGGGCAAAGGTGTCATCTTCGAGACGATAGGCTTGCATCGTGTCACACATACCAAGCCTATTGACAACGCTTTCTATTAAGAGATTAGCAGCTTCAGTTCCATAGAGATTATGGAGTATTTTATAATTAAACAGTTCGAATATCATTAAGCTTTTACCGGTTTCATTGTGCAAATCTTGAAGAAGTTTATGACGGTTAAAGAGACCTGTTTGAGAATCTTTAATGATAAGCTCAAGGAGTTTATTGTGAGTCATCATCAGATTTGTATTAAGATTTTCAAGTTCTTCTATATCGCTGTGTTCTAGGACAATATCTTCACGGCGTCCTAAGTAGGATGAAAACTCTACCATCTTCGCTAAGATATCTGAGAGCTGTTTTGCTAGTGTCTTTATGGTACGCACACCGATAATAAGGCTTATAATGTACACAATGGCCATAATGATAGCTAGGGTAATACCCACAATAAGGCTCTGTTTAGTGAGCATATCGACGGTAGCGAAGATATCTTGGTTTTTAGCAAGTATATTGAGTCTAAGATTGGTGCCGCTAATCTCTTTTTGATAACTCGTGTATGAGTTGTCAAGTTTGGTGGTGCTTTGTATTTTCGTTAAAGAGCGATCTTTAAAATCAGGATTTTGATGCAGTTTGTAAAAAGAGTGACGCGAAAAGTCAGCGTAGCTTTTTTCATCATCTGAGGTCGCGATGAGATAACTTTCGTTATCACTCAGTTGCGCATAAGCATTAAAAGGAAGTTTTAAATCTCTTATGACATCTGCAACACCCTTGGCTGATAGGGTCAAGCCAATAACACCAATAAAAGAGTCATTGAGGTAGATAGGAATGAGATAGGCTCCAAGTTCTCCCGCGTCAATAGCCCAAGGTTCTTGATACAGTGGAATATAAACGATGTCTCTTTTAGGGTTGTGAGTAGGATCTGCACTGTAGTAAAATGGGTATTGCGTCACATCAATATCAGGTGAGAGTTCATCACTTGGTACAATAGCGGGATAAGCAAGTGAATAGCTCTTACCAATATTTACCCAAGCCGCGGTAATGAGATCATTGTCTTGGTCTACACTCTGTGCGACAGAAGTGAGTAGAGCATTTAGAGCTGAAAGCATAGCGATATCGTGAGTATTGATCTCTAGTAGATTGGTACTGTAAACCGATGTTTTAGACTCCTGACGAAACGTTTCATCATTGCGAATGTAGAAACCGCCACGATCAATCCACTTTCCATCATCAATACTAAAAGCGCTCTTTTGACTCAGTATCAGTTCTAAGGTGTCACGTAGTTGGTAGAGTCGAAGTTTGTCCAGATTGAAACCTTGGTTAATGACCTTTGATGTCTGATTGGCAATCTCTTCAAAACTTTTTTTAGCGACGGCTTGTAAGGCGGTTTTATTGGTGGTAGATTGATGGCTGTTGAGTAGAAAAAGTGCAGCTATAAGGACAAAAATGAGAAAAAAAGGGACCATCGATAGACGCATAAACCGACGGTAGATGAGTTGATAAATCGATATACTTGTCTTTAACACCTTAATACCTTGGAGTTTTTAAAAAGAGTATATCACAAATTACTATACTAAAACCGCCTCTTTGTCCCCGTTTTCAATGACACCGATCTCATAGCCATCTGAATTAGCTAAAACATCGGCAACATTTTCAGGGCGCACCACAAGTACCATTCCTACTCCCATATTGAAAGCTCGAAACATCTCGGCACGCTCTACATGTTGTCCTATCAGATCAAAAATCGGTAAGGTACGGATTTTACTTTCAGTAATGATGGCACGTTTACCTTCAGGAAGTACACGAGGAAGGTTTTCAACCAATCCTCCTCCGGTGATATGCGCCATAGCCTGAATTTTGTCTTTGAGCGCTTTAAAAGTTTTTACATAGATCTGCGTTGGGGTGAGCAGGGTATTGATGAGGGCTTGGCCTTCAAAATCATCATTAAAATCCATTTTCATCGTATCAAAGAGGACTTTACGTGCCAAGGAGAAACCATTGGAATGAATTCCTGAACTTGGAAGGGCGATAAGTACATCACCAGCCTTGACATGTACGGTGCGATCGAGTTCACTTTTTTCAGCCATGCCGACAGCGAAACCGGCCAGATCATAATCATCTTCAGAATACATACCCGGCATCTCAGCCGTCTCACCGCCGATAAGAGCACACTCGCTCTGACGACACCCTTCAGCAATTCCGCTAACAACGGCAGTGGCAACATTGACCTCAAGCTTTCCTGTCGCATAATAATCCAGAAAAAATGAGGGCGTACCGAAGTTACAGATAAGATCATTCACACACATGGCAACAAGGTCGATACCCACCGTATCGTGAATTCCTGAGTCAATAGCAAGTTTAAGCTTGGTACCAACACCATCCGTGGCTGCAAGCATGACCGGTT
>JAYEGP010000046.1:0-5268 GCA_034659135.1 Campylobacterota bacterium | reverse complement strand
GCATCAAAACCGACAAGATCAACATAAAGCCGCTGAACACTACTATAAAGATCTTGAAGAGTTTAGCGAAGAAGAGTTAGAACTTATTACTTCGATGGAGATCACTCTCCCTCGATATGTTTAAAAAGGATATATTATGGCAGTCGATAGCATATACGAAACAATACTCAACACAACATCAACAGCACCAACAGATACGAATGAAAAAGGTATCTTAGGCAAAGATGATTTTATGATGCTCTTATTAACAGAGTTGAAGTATCAAGATCCAACAGAGCCCATGGACAGTGATAAAATTCTTTCACAAACGTCTCAGTTAGCTACGCTTGAAGCATCAGATAAAACGAATGATGCCTTAGAAAAATTAGCAGCTACACTAACAAATAGTCGAGATTTTTCAACGATTTCAGCAATTGGAAAAATTGCGGATACGGGAAGCAATGCCATTGTTTTAGAGACAGGGGCACTACCCTCTTTTGAACTCTATTTTTCCCAAGAGGTTAGCAATGGAACCATCGAAGTGCTTGATGCTGAAGGAAACGCTGTTGCATCCATGCCCATTGAGAATGGTGCTAATGGTATCACTCAGTATGAGTGGGATGGAAAAGATTATGCAGGTAACAGTCTTGATGAGGGTATCTATTATATTACTGCTTCGTATACTGATGCCAATGGGGCCGCTCAAAATACGAGGGTAGGACTTTACCCTATAGAATCAGTACGTTTTGATGAAGAAGAGACCATGGTGAAATTGGGATCATCATACATTCCATTTAGTGCCATTAAAGAGGTTTTAGAAGGATAAATCATGAATCAGGCATTTTACAGTGGTCTTACCGGAATGCAGTCTCATCAGACGGGTATTGATGTAACGACCGATAATTTAGCTAGTATTAATACGGTAGGGTTTCGTGGCTATACAACAGAGTTTAGTACTATTTTTGATGACGCCATGTCGCAATATGAAAATACAAATAATAGCAGTGAATCGATAGGCTATGGAACGTATGTTAATGCTATTAGTATGAATGAAGAGCAAGGCTCTTTAATACTTACGGACTCCAATACTGACCTTGCCATTGATGGTGAAGGGTGGTTTGGTGTTCTAGATGGACAGGGTGAAACCTTATACACGCGCGCGGGTAGTTTCACTTTTGATGCAAACTATAATCTTGTCTCACGAGACAATGGAATGTTTACATTAGGAACATTGGGTAACAATATTCAAAATAGTGTGCTTAGCGAAGAGCTCAAAAGTGTTGCGCTTAATGATGTCGATGCACAGGTTCCTCTGAGTTTACCAAAAAATCTCACCTATCCCTCACAAGAGACAACAGAGACAAGTTTTTCAGGAAATTTGGGTATTGATGATATCGAACAGCGTGTCGGTGCAAAGATTATTTCAGCAGATGGGGATGTTCGAGAACTTAGATTGATATTTACTCAAGTCCAACCGCAGCCTGCAGAGGGAACGAGTTGGAATATTAATGCCAGTATTTTATCTCTTGATGGAGAGACACAGTACTCTCAATCAACGGGAACCGTACAGTTTGGCTCTGATGGAGGACTCATTCAAAACACACTGACTGAGATTGATAATGAGGGGACTTTGATCGCTATTGATCTAGGTGAAGGTCATAATGGCCTTATTGCTCAAGGACATGAAAAAGTGAGTCTCTCTTCATCGAGTAATGGTCTTGCCTATGGTGAGCTTATCGGCTACAGTATCGGACAAAATGGTCAGATTGATGCAAGTTTTAGTAATGGCAGATCGAGCGCCGTAGGTAATATTGCACTCTACCATTTTACAAACGATAGAGGATTAGATCGCTATAGCGGTACCCATTTTTCTGAAAGTAACAATAGTGGAAAACCTATCTTTTACAAAGATGCAAACGGAAATTTTAGTACGGGATCTACTATTTTGAATCATAATTTAGAAAACTCTAATGTTCGTATGGAGATGGGGATGACGGAGCTTATTATTTTG
Organism: Campylobacterota bacterium; assembly: GCA_034659135.1. Lineage (GTDB taxonomy): Bacteria > Campylobacterota > Campylobacteria > Campylobacterales > Sulfurimonadaceae > S010-53. Next base: position 3,278 of record JAYEGP010000046.1, on the reverse strand, counting down.
CAACGTGCTTACAGTGCGAATGCAAAAAGTATTACAACCGGTGATGAATTGATTCAAAAAGCTCTGCAGATGGATGCTTAGGAATTAGAATTGATTCCTTAAATTTTGGAACACTAATTGCTATTTAACTTATACTATCTAATCCAAAAGGATTCAAAATGTTAAGATCACTTTTTTCAGGCGTTTCGGGACTTCGTTCTCACCAGGTGGCAATGGACGTCGAATCAAATAATATTGCCAATGTTAATACCATCGGATATAAATACTCTAGAGCAAACTTTGCAGACCTTTTAGCACAAACAAATACGATTGCAACAGCACCTCAAGGATCAACTGGAGGGACAAATGCGGTTCAAGTTGGATTAGGAACGTCAATAAACTCTATGACACGTATCCACTCTCAAGGATCGATCCAAAACAGTGACAAAAATACTGATGTTGCGATTCAAGGTGATGGTTTTTTTGTCGTTAGTGCAGATGCTGGGGTCTCCTATAAATACACACGTTCGGGTGACTTTAAGTTCGATGCCGATGGAAACTTTGTTGATACTAACGGCTATATTGTTCAAGGTTGGACACGTGATGAAACTACTGGTCGTGTGGATTCTACGACGCCGATTTCAAATATTAAGATTGAGCCAGGATTGACAACTCCAGCGAATTCTTCAACAGAGATCAATATTAAGGCTAATCTGAATTCAGGCTCTAGTGTCGATCAGATTTCTGCAGGGATTGGTACGGATATTATGCAGTTTATGTTTGATGCTAATGGAGATGCTTATAATCTTGTAGATGCTACAGATACGGTTACCATTACGACTACAGTTGGAGGTGTTGTAACACCGACAACGTTAACCTATGGAGCTGGAAATGATTTTTCAACCTTTGAAGAGTTAAGAGCTGATATAGCGACTACCTTAGGTGTCTTGGATACGGATGTAACGATAACGGCTGAAGGAAAACTCAATGTAACAGGCCTTGTCGCGGGTACAACAGTAGCTTTTACAAGCTCAAATCAGAGACTCTCAGATAGTTTAACAGCCTTAAATGGTATCTATACCGACCCTACAACACAGAGAAATTCAGGAACCATTAATGCTGCGGTTCATGCCGCAAGTATTGATATCTATGATTCTCTTGGTAGTAAGCATGCTGTTAAATTTGATTTTAGAAAAATTAGTGCTAATGAGTGGCATTTTGATGTGACGGTACCCAACCCTTCAACATTGACAGGCGCTTCCGTAGCAACGCCAAATATTTTAAATGATCCCTCCCAGACTATTATATTTGATAGCAATGGAGGCTTGACAGCTTTTAATCCAACCTCTATTGATTTTACAGGAAATAATGGCTCTGCTGCACCACAAACGGTATTGCTAGATTTTGGTACACCTGGTGGAGGATTTGATGGGATTGTCAGTTATGATTCGGCTTCATCAACGGGGGGAATCTCTCAAGATGGTTTTGCTGGTGGTGATCTCTTAGGTATCGGTATTAACCAGTCGGGTACCTTGATCGGCTCTTTTTCAAATGGACGCTCTTTTTCATTAGCTCAAATTGGGATGTCAAAATTTGCAAATAATGAAGGTCTTGTTGGTGATGGCGGTAATGTATTTCTACAGTCTGCTAACTCGGGCGACCCTATTATTGGAACGGCAGCCACATCAGGTCGTGGATTTATTCAGTCATCAGCACTTGAAGCATCAAATGTTGACCTCTCTAAATCACTCACAAATCTAATTATCATTCAACGGGGTTATCAGGCTAATGGTAAAACGATTACTACCTCCGATACCCTACTTGAAACACTTATCGGACTTAAACGATAAGCTTAGCGCCCTAGGGCGTTAGATACTTTTTCCATACACTTCATTATACAAACTCATCGCATAACGATCACTCATTCCCGCAATATAATCTGCAATAATACGATGCTTATCTCTTACATGTAACTGTTCTCTATAGAAGGTTGGCATGATTTTTGGTTCATCATTTAAGGCTTTATATAAGCCTATGACGGCTTGTTTTCCCGCATACATTTTACGAATGACATTTTTATGTTGATAAAGTTCTTGAAAAAGAATTTTTTTAAGAACTTTAATCTCAGTCTCTAGTTTAGGCTCAAACCCAATAGGAATGCTCTCTTTCGCATCTATTGTTGCTGAAAGTACACTAGAATTATCAATATTTTTTTCAGAATAAGCTAAAAGGGAATAGACGAGATGATTGATAAGATGCGAGCTAAAACGATAGCGAAACATCTCATCTTCTTCCATATCTACACCTTCGTCATGAACTTTTTGTAAGATCTCTTGAATGAGAGCACTTTTTTTAAGTGTATCAAAACTGATAAGTCCTGAGTGTACTCCATCATCAATATCATGTGCAATATAAGCGATTTCATCGGCACGATCGACAATCATTGCTTCTGTAGATGGATGAGTAGAGAGATTGAACTGCTCATCTATAATAGGAGGTAAAAATGATTTTTTATAAGGATAAGAGTGCTTTAAAATTCCCTCAAGTGTGGCAAAAGAGAGATTGAGACCTAAAAAACCGTTATAACGTTTTTCAAGTTTGGTGACCACACGAAAAGATTGAAAATTATGTTCAAAACCATGAGTAAATCCATCCGCCTTAAGTGCTTCATCAAGAACATCTCCACCGATATGACCAAACGGAGTATGTCCAAGATCATGAGCTAGTGCTATTGCTTCAGCCAAGGACTCTTGCAGGCCAAGACTTGATGTGATAGAACGTGCGACTTGACTGACCTCAATAGAGTGTGTAAGACGAGTTCGAAAGAAATCACCTTCTTGATTTAAAAAGACTTGAGTCTTATACTCAAGACGTCGAAAGCTTCCTGAATGGATGATTCGATCTCTATCGCGAGCATAAGGTGCGCGAAAATCATTGGATATAGGGTAAAAACGTTCATGGGCCTTCATATAGGTTCCTGATATTTTAAGTGGAGCATTGTAGCATTTTTCCTTACATGTAAGGATGTGTGGTTATAATACCACTCTTCATCTGTAGAGAGGTGGCCGAGTGGTCGAAGGCGCACGCCTGGAACGCGTGTGTAGTTCATTCTACCGAGGGTTCGAATCCCTTCCTCTCTGCCATAAAGCAACATATTTCCTATACTACTTCTTTACATGTAAAAAGTATTATCTTTTTATAAGCACAATTACTGTAGACTCTTTGATGCAAAAAGAACACGTTGCCAAAAAAAAGTTTGGTCAGAATTTTTTAAAAGATGAATCAGTTCTTTATAAAAT
>JAYEGP010000045.1:0-5289 GCA_034659135.1 Campylobacterota bacterium | reverse complement strand
CTCAGAGTTTACAAAAGAGTTGGTAGAGCAGGAGATTACCTTGGATCTGGAGAGTTTTTATCATCAGTTTTTTATTGATGAGGCGGTATTAAAAAGAAATATTGCTCAGATACTTTCACACCAGCCGCAGTGCTCCATCGCTGAGATTGTCAAAAAGTTTGAGGTCAAAAAAGGGGTTGGCGAGCTTATTGGCTATATCACTATCGCCAAAAACTCACAGAGTGTCAGAATAGATGCCAATGAGACTCAGGAGATCGCCATTACTGATTTTGATGGGTATGAAAAACGGATACGTCTACCAAAAATAATTTTTATAAAAGAGTTGAGATGAATAGTGATGCGAGAGTAGCGATTATTTTGCTGTTAAAAGGGCTGTTTTACAAAAGTGATCATGAAAAAGCGTGGAGTGAGCTGATTGAGAACAGCTTTGGCGCGATTAAAGATCACTTTGAGGTGATGGGGCTTGAGGTTGTTATTGATGAGAATGAGGGCTACGCATACTTGCAAAACAGAGTATACGAGGATGATGAGATTGCCCTTCCCAAACTGATTCAAAGTAGGGAGCTAAGCTATAAGGTCTCACTGCTGTGTGTCTTACTGCGAAAGAAGATGGCAGACTTTGATATGCAAAATGAGAGTAGCAAAGCGGTGATTTCACAAGAAGATATTAAGGCGCAGATACTGCTTTTTTTACCTCAAAAGTTTAATGAAGTGAAGCTCTCCAAGGAGATTGAGAGCAGTATTAAAAAAGTTGAAGAGTTGGGGTTTTTAAAAAAAATGAAAAATGAAGAGCAGAGTTATGAGATCAGACGCTCCATCAAAGCCTTTGTTGATGCCTCCTGGCTTGATGATTTTGATAAAAGACTCCAAGAGTACAAAGAGGCGGCCTTATGGAACTGAGATTTGATTTTGCAGATGATGACACCTTAGCAGGGTTTCGACTGAGTCATTTTGAGTTTTATAACTGGGGAACCTTTGATAAGTCCATTGTGAGTCTTGATCTTAATGGACACAACGGCCTCTTAACAGGTGATATCGGCTCGGGTAAATCAACCATAGTCGATGCTTTGACCTCACTTCTTGTGCCGCATCAAAAGATCATCTACAACAAAGCCGCAGGCGCTGAGACGAAAGAGCGATCACTCTATTCGTATGTGGTAGGGGAGTATAAAAGCTCCAAAGATGAAAATTTTGGAAGCTCCAAAGCCGTCTCTCTTAGAGATGAGAGTAACTTTTCGGTTCTCTTAGCCCGTTTTGATAATGAGGGTTTTGATGAGAGTGTGACACTGGCACAATTCTTTAGCACAACAAACACTCAGGTCAATAAGTTCTTTATTGTCTCTCAAAACACTCTTGATATCAAAAAAGACTTTTTCAATTTTAAAGATATCAGGGCACTAAAAAAGAGTTTAAGAGCGCTAGAGCACACAAGAGTCTATGATAGCTTTAAAGAGTACTCAAAAGATTTTAGACGTATTATGGGCATAAAAAATGAACAGGCTCTCAATCTCTTTTACCAGACGGTATCGTTAAAGTCCATTGGGAATCTGACCTCATTTATACGAAGTCATATGTTAGAAAAGAGTGATATTGACCAGAAGATTGACGAGCTGTGTCAAAACTTTAGCGAGCTTAACCATACTCACACCTTAGTGCTTCGGGCAAAACGGCAGATAGAACTGCTAAATCCTATTGATAAAGAGGGGAAGCAGTATGAGAAAAATCGTGAGGAGAAGGAGCTTTTTGAGCAGATGCGAAACGCGCTTAGTCGCTATTTTGCCACCTACAAGGTAGATCTCTTACATGTAAAGCTAAGTGAACTGGAGATTGAGCTTCAAAAAAGAAGTTCACATAAAAAGCGTTCTGATGAGGCATTGGAGCATTTTAAAGAGCGTGAAGTAGCGCTCAAGATAGAGTTGGAGAATAACGGTGGTAATCGGCTCAATGTCATAGCGAGTGAGATAAAACAGAATGGACTCAGCTTAGAAACAAAAAAAGCGCAGCATTGCATTTACAATCAACTTGCTAAAAATCTGGAGCTTCCTACTGTCTCTAATGAGCATCGATTTTTAAAAAACCGTGAGAGTGCCATGGCACAATTTGAGAGTATCGAAGCAGAATCGGATAAGCTTCAAAATGATCGCGTCATGATTGGTGTGACACAGAAGCGGTATGAAGATAATGCAAAAGAGTTAGAGGGTGAGATTCGCTATTTGCAAAATCATCGCTCAAATATTCCTCATCGTATCTCAAAAATCAGAGATGAGATGCTTGAAGTCTTGGGGCTAGATGAGGATGCACTTGTATTTGTCGGAGAGCTGATTCAAGTAGTTGATACCGCTTGGGAAGGGGCGATTGAGAGAGTGTTGCATAACTTTTCGCTTTCGCTCTTAGTTGAGCGTGAGTATTATGATGCGGTGAGCGCTTATGTGGATAGTACCAACCTTAAGGGCAAGCTTGTCTATCTCAAAGTCACTACGAAAAGAGCCAAAGAGCATTATGGTGATCTTACTTTAAACTCTCTTATCAACAAAATAGAAATTAAAGCCGATACCCCTCTCTTTGAGCCGCTTCAGGCCATGTTACATGAGCGGTTTAATATTCCCTGTGTCGATACGCTAAGCGATTTTAGACGTTTTAAAAAAGCCTTGAGTATCAACGGGCAGTTTAAAAGTAACCTTGTGCGGCATGAAAAAGATGACCGTTTTGATATCAACAATCGATCACGCTGGGTTTTGGGTTGGGACAATCTTCAAAAACTGCAAAAACTGCAAGAGGATTATGCAAAAGAGTATGAGAAGATAAGTTTTTTAAATGAGAAGCGTACCGGAATCGAAAAACGCGAACGTGACATCAAACAGAGTCGGGATGATTTAAGAGATATCTTAAAATTTGATAGTTTTGAATCAATAGACTGGTATCACATAAGTAAAAACATAGAGGCATTAGCGCTTGAAAAAGAGGAACTTGAAAAGAGTTCAAATATTATTCAAAGTCTGCAAAATCAGATTGCCGATATTATCATTCAAGCCAAAGAGGAGAAGGTGAGATCAGATGAGCTCTCTAAAAAGATTGGAGAGTTGGAGACAAAAGTGCAAGATCGTAATCTTGAGCTTAATGAGGCGGTACTCCTTATTGATAATGCTCAGGATATGCAAGAGCTTAAAGAGCGCATAGATGCACTTTTCAAAGAGATGATTACTGAGAAACTAAATTTACTCAACATTAAATCGAGTGAGCGAACACTGCGTGAAACAATCCAGAACAAGCTAGGCAGTCTCAGCACGACACTTGAGAAAAGTTCCAATAAAATTATACGTCAAATGAGCGATTTTGTTGGTGAATTTCCTGTCGTAGCGCAAGATTTTGATGCCTCTATTGAGGCCTTAGCTGAGTTTAGGGCTAAGTTGGTAGAACTTAAAAAAGATGATCTTCCCAAGTGGCAAAAACGCTTTAAAGAGCTCTTTAAAGAGAAGATGATTCAAAATATTGTCATTGTTCAAACGACTTTAGAACATCAAAGCAGCGAGATAAAATCGAAAATCGAAGCGATAAACCGATCACTCAAAGATATAGAATACAATGAGGGGACCTTTATAGAACTGATTGCCGAACACTCCATAAATATGGAGATTAGAGCCTTTCAACAGAGCCTAAAATCTTCAATTTCCGGAGCCATTGGAGATGATAATGTCTATGATGAGCAGAAATTTTTACAGATCAAAGAGATCATTCAAAGGCTTAACGGTAGAGAAGGACATAGCGACATCGACAAAAAATGGCGACGCAGTGTGACCGATGTCAGAAACTGGTTTGACTTTAGTGCGATGGAGCGCTATGTCAGTGATAGGAGTGAAAAAGAGTATTATGCGCACAGCGGTGGAAAATCCGGTGGACAGAAAGAGAAGCTCGCTTATACGGTCTTGGCTTCATCTTTAGCCTTTCAATTCGGTCTTGAATATGAGAAGGTGCAGAGCCGCTCGTTTCGCTTTGTGATGATTGATGAGGCCTTTGGACGCGGCAGCGATGAGAGTACCCGCTACGCACTAAAACTTTTTCAAAAGCTCAATCTTCAACTCCTTGTCATTACCCCAAAACAGAAGATAAATGTCATCGAGCCTTATGTTAAAACGGTGCACTTTGTGCATAATCAAGATGGCGTAAACTCAACACTTATCTCAATGATGATTGAAGCGTATCAGAAAAAGAAGATACTCAATGGCTGAGTATTTCGATAAAAATGAGATATATCAAAGAGCGTTGAAGCTTTATGAGAGTGGAAAGATCTTTGTCAGTTTTATGCAAGATGAGGCACTTTTTCCCTTTGTGATCAAGCTCAAAAAAATAAAGCAGAGTGATATACAAAAGGAGTTTACTACGGTTTTAAAAGAGTCACAATCGCTGATGGCTTCAGGTTTGGAGCTTACATGTAAGCGCTTTGAATTTAAAAATATTGGGACGCAGACCTTACCGGTTTCGGTGCACTTTAATGATAGAAAAGAGCTACTCTTATACATTGGCAAAGAAGAAGAGTTTGAAGCCTTCGTGAGCATCTATACAGAGCTTATATGTAAGTATCCAGCGCTTAAAGTGCTCTTGCTTAAAAAACCACACATCATCATCGGGCATCGTGCTATCTGGAAGGAGTTAATGGCGATTTGTGACTTTTTTCTTTCAAATCCCCGACCCAATGTCTATATCAGAGCTTTGAGTATTGAGGGAATTGATACAAAGTTTATTGAAAAAAACAGAAAAATTATTGACCTACTCTTATCGCAAATTTTAGACGATTATGATCGGAGTATCGTCTCGCTTAAAGATTTTGGATTTGAAAAAAAATATCATCTTAAATACCCCCTGCCTATGGTACGATTTCGGATTCTTGATAGGCATCTTTCTCTTTCAGGATTGGATGATCTGAGTATTACGATTGAAGCCTTTAAAAAACTAAACCTTACATGTAAGAATGTTTTTATTGTTGAAAATAAGATGACGACACTCTCGTTTCCTGCTTTAAAAGATGCTATTGTGATCTTTGGAAGTGGCTATGGAGCGACAATTTTTAAAGATGTGGCGTGGTTAAAGGAAAAAAATATCTACTATTGGGGAGACATCGACGCCGATGGCTTTGCCATACTCTCACAAATACGGGGCTATTTTCCTAAGGTGAAATCACTGTTTATGGATGAAAGTGTTGTGACACGCTTTAAAAACTTAAGTGTCACAACCCAAAACAGCACTCCTTTTAAAAAGCTTGATAATCTGAGCTTAAGTGAGCAAAAACTTTAC
>JAYEGP010000044.1:0-5368 GCA_034659135.1 Campylobacterota bacterium | reverse complement strand
TATGGGTGGTGAGGTACTAGAGCTTAAAAGCAATAGTCAAATTTAGACACTATTAAAACTCTTTAATTACTTTAAAGTCTCCAGACTCATAGGAGTAAACTTTTTTAGCCTCTTTATCGATAATAATAGGTCGAATCCACTCATTTAAAATAAACTCTTTAGCGATAGAGTTCTCCACCGCTTTACCTACGGTCGCTAAAGGCGCTTCCATATAGGTAAGCAGTCGTACCGGTTCATGATACGCTTCACCCTCTAGGAGTACAGACTGTGTTGGTAGTCCAATTTTCAGATCACTGTAGTTACCGTTAAAAACACCGACCTTGGAAACAACATTGTGATAGACTTTAGAGCCGGCACCATAATGATCATTGTCTACCGTTGAAAAATAGTGCTCTAGATTAATCCACTCACCGACCACTAAGGGACCGTTAAAAATACGGGTCAAAATGTCAGCGTTATCATTGTCTAAGTCCGAATTATAAGAGTGCATAAAGAGTCTATTTTCAAAGGCCATATGTTTAATAGAGCTTCTAGGACCGGCAAAAACACCCATAACACCAGCAAGTCCCCACTCCGGTCTTGTCTCTGACCAGTCCATCGATTTAACCATAATGTCTTCTTGGGTATCTGTATATGGTAAAAGGCCGATACGCTCATCACGGGCCAGTTCGGATGCCTTAGCAAAGTCCGCCTTGACCTTATCAAGACGTTTCATCTCCTCTGGAGTCAAGATATCGGTATCATAAAAAGAGATATCATCGGTTGATGTGACATGCATGGAAGGGATAAACTTGACATCATCAGGGATCACAATCCCTTTTTTAGCAATCGCTTCTCGAACCTCTTTAGAGTTGGCAATCATACACAAGGCTCTATTGTTTGGAAGACTACTCGCTCCACCACAAGCCCCACAGTCAAGTGCTGATTCAAAAGGGTTGTTATCAGAAATACTCGAGTGTCCTGATAAGATAACAAACTCTGCAAAATTATCAACCTGTCCTATCATGCTTAAGAAATTGTAGAGATATTGTACTTTCTCTTCGAGTGTAAAGCCAACCTTAGCGAGTTTCTCTTTTTGAAGTTCATAATCTTCTGCCGTAATCTTATAGTCATTGCTTAGGGTTTCTAAAAGTTTTTGTGGTAGGTTTACGGTAAGTGTCGCCCCTAAAACAAGATAATCGCGAACGGCTTGAACCTCATTTTCCGTATACTCTTTATCGGTTTCATTGACAAGTACTGTCTTGATGATATGTACATGTAATTTACTCACATACATCTCAATCTCTTCAGCAGATAATTTATCTAGCGTATAGGTTGTCTCAGGTTTCTTAGCTTTAAAGTTCGAGAAGAACTGTTCTGTCTTTCTTGGTGCGTAGGTTTTTCCAAAAAGGTTAATACCAAAAATCCACCCTATCGCTTCAACCATAACATAAGGTGTATAAGGATTGTTTTTAAGGTCGCTTATCACCTTTTTCGTCGTTTTATTCACACCTTTTTTAGAGCGGTACTCTTCATGTTGTGCTTTTGGAAGCTCAAACACGATATTGCCCGGTTTCACAACAGCCGGACATAAAAAGACCTCATGGGCTTTATCAAACTCGACAAATGACATAGGAAACCCTAAAAAGCCTCCCGCACCAAAAGTTTTGTAAGAACCCGTACTCTCAACCGCTCTTCTGATGATCTCTGATCTGACATCGAGACAAAATGTTGCCGAAGCAGCAGGACGTTTCTCATTTTTTTCTGATATGTCGATATCATCGATAAAAGAGTGGATATAGGTGTCTTCTAAAGACTTCATCCAGATATAGCCCTCTTCTTCACGCAATATCTCCATGATCTTAGCAAGTTCTACTAATGGGATATCTGCATTACCCAGTTTGTCACTAGAGAGGTGAACCTGCTTGGCATCGAGTTCAAGCTCATCTTTAACATAGCGCTCTAAGATATCTTCAAAATCATTGGAATCTTCCATCGCATCGATATACTTACCTGGTAAATTATTTTTATACTTTACCATCTTCAAAATAGCATAGGCACTGTTTTCATGTATGTAATCTTCTAAAAGATCAAAATTATTGATCTTTCTATGTTGTAAGTATACTAACTCATAATAGAGTCTAATCGCCATATAATCAATAAGAGACGATGGATACTGCTGTTGTGAGTAGTAATCAGGATCTTCGGAACGATACTTGATAAAACCAGTCCAGCCATGAAGCTTCAAGACATGTGTGGTGAGATAACGCTCTTTATTCTTTACATGTAACTTCTCAAAAGCGTCTTCAACAAAGGTTTCAGCATCATGGGGGTAATCGAAATCCTCATAGAGTTTAAAGGTTTCAAACATGCCTAGCTCTCTGTCCGTCATAGAGAGTGTTGTCTGATCTTCATCTAAAAATCGCGAGATATATTCGATAATCTCTTTTTCAATGATCTCTTTGTCATCACGATTAAAAAGTACATCATTGATCTCATACAGTGACATACGTTTGGTAAGGATTTTAAACCATCTTAATCGGTTATGATATGAAAATTCATCATCTAAATAGGTGTTGAGCGCTTCATCAACTTCATGCTCATGAGTTGATGCCGTTTTACGATACTCATTCCATTGAGGATTGACTTCCAGAAGACATTTCATCGCTAAATTATAATGTTCCGCAAGACCGTCAACTTCTAAAACCTCTTTGACATTAGCCTCTAAAAGAGCATGTGAAATCTTGCCCTCTTTATAAAACTTCAAATAGTATGATGGTTCCATATAAACTTGACCACCATAGATCTTTTTTGCCCGACTCAGCCCCTCTTTAAAGCTATACTCTTCAAAACCTTTTAAGGGGTTATGATGAATAAACGAGCCTATTGGCCAATAGTGAGGTACGGTACCCTTAACAGCATCAAGTTTTTCTATAATACCCATTGCAATATCTCCTTAACCCCATATAAACTTAATATGACAAGTAATATCATGATAGTAAAATGAGCAATTTTTTCTTTGAAATTCAGATCAACATAGTGAATATTTGGATTTGTTTTTCCAAAAATCGATTTTTCCAGTACTTTCATAGAGACTAAAAAGTTACCTAAATAGACACCAATGACGACAAGGTACCAGAGAAAATTCGTTTCACTATTAAATATATAAGTCAAAAAGAACAGAGAATTTGGTAGTGGCGGGTAGAGCCCGATACTAATCAAATAGAGTGTGATATAGATACCGACAAGTGGTGTGGCTAGTGTAATTCCCCGAACATAGAGAAAGTTTGCACTACCATAGTGTTTTTCATAAAAACTCGCAATGGCATAAATCCCTAAGAGTGATACTAAGAGCGATACACTATAGAGTGCTCCATGTTCTTCAAAAAGAAGAAAAAATGGTGCATTGATAAAAATAAAGTAGTAACCCAATTTAAAAAAGTTAGTTGTCTTAGTCGCTTTATATGTTGAAAAAACGGCGCTAAAAAATGAGATGATCACAAAGGGTTCAGAGTGTTCATTTTCTATAAAGAGCGAAAGAATAATGGCACATAGAAGCATAAAGCCGCTCAATAAAAATATAGACTTACTACTAAACTTATCGCTTTTTTCTAAAAACAGATAATACGGTACACCAGATACTAATAGTAAAAACAGTAGATTAGAGATCATAATTTACCCTTTTTAGAACGACTGAACATATCAAAATAATACCCCTCTTTGACAAGGAGTTTGTAAAAAAGCCACTTCATCTTATTGGGCTTTTGCGTACTATCTGCAACATCAACAAAATGCTGCTTATACATAAAAAGCCAGCCAATCATCATAACAAAGATCAGCACAATCATGGCACTCACAAAAGTCACATTAAGAGTTGCTGCTGCATAGAAAAGCAGTGCATCTTTGCCATAAAGAAAATGCTCTAAGGCTAATCCGACAAATTCATACGTAAACAAGACGACAACAAAGGAAGCGATCAGTCCAAAAATGACCTTTATGGAATCAGCCTTCGTTACTTTAAAAAATGACAAGAAAAGCTGTGTCCCCGTAAGCCATGCAAAGGCTAAAATAATCAGTGCGGCATTAAACTCAAAGAACTCTTCTGCAAGTAGCATTTTAACTCCAATAAAGGCAAGAACCGGCACCACAGTAAAGATCGCTATCAGTTTAAATGTTTTACTATTTTTATACTTTGTCTTCTCTTCCCAAAATGTTTTATAGGAGAGACGCTCGGGAATATTTGGCTCTTTTCTTGCATATTTTATCATGCTTCCCGACTCCAAGAAGAGCGAAGCTTTGAAAATTCCATGAACGATGAGGTGATAGACCGCAAGCGAGAAGGCACCTAAACCGACTTCCATGATCATATAGCCCATCTGTCCCACCGTCGAGTAACCCAGAGAACGTTTGATGTCGGAAACCACCAGCATAAGCATGGATGCAAATATCGCCGTAAACAGACCGATAAAAAATGCGATATTGAGTACAGCGGGTGACAATATGAGTAGATAGGCTAGCTTATTGAGAAGGATCCCTCCAACATTAACAACACCAGCGTGCATCAAGGCCGATACCGGTGTCGGTGCTTCCGAGGTGTAAGGCAACCAGATATGAAAAGGTACAATGGCTGATTTCATCATCGCAGCGATCAAGTAGAGTAAGCCTACAACAAAGATCATCGGATCATCAATAGGGTTTTCAGACATCACTAACCACTGCTCTCTCAATACCGCCAAGTCAAAACTGCCAAAGGTTTTATATGTCAATATCACTGCAAGTAGGAATATAAAATCCGCTGCTTTATGGATATGCATGGTCCATCTCGCATTTTTTACAGCCGTTTTAGAACCGACATTAAATGAGACAAGAAGATAGAGGCCAACACTCATAAGCTGCCAAGCTAATGCAAGGACAATGAGATTGTTACTCATGACAAGCAGATAGATCGATGAAAAGATAAAGTTTAAAAGAATAAAAAATCTTTTATAACCCGCTTCATCCCACATATATTTAGTAGCAAACTTACGAATGACTAAACCTAAAATGGCTACATAAGGAACCAAAATGGCTGAAAGCTCGTTATAAATAACCAAGCCATTAAACCCTTCGATTGCCGTATCATTACTGATAACATAAAATGAGCCTAAAAGTGCTAACAGTGCCACCATACTTGATAGTATAATACTGATTTTTGGGATCTGCTCTTTTTTGCTGACAAAAGCTAAACTCATAGCTATGACAATAGGGATAATCGGAATTATCAATACAAGTTTTTCCATTAAAACTCCTGTAAAATTTTAGTATAAATTCTGGTTTACCAGTAGACTTGTTGCGATATAAGAGCATAGCCTAAACATTAGCTCTGTATTCATAATCAAGGCAAGACGAC
>JAYEGP010000043.1:0-23089 GCA_034659135.1 Campylobacterota bacterium | reverse complement strand
AACGGTAGAAATGGCCAGATTAGTGGTGAGCGACCTTACTCTAAGGTGAAGATTGGCTTTGCCATACTCACTGCTCTCGTCATCGCAGGAATCATTTTCTATTTTGCAGATAAAAGTTAATAAGGAATCAGAATTGAATAAAATGTAAATCTAAGCGATTGCTATTTTAGTTCTAGTCACACTATTTTATGAGGAGCATAGCCTTAGCTACGCGACGATTAAAATCGTTTGACTAGGGCTAAAAGAGTACGCTAAGATTTATGTTTTATTTAATTTTGATTCCTAAGGAAACATTTGAAAGATAAAAACAGTATTGTCGTAATAATCATGATCATTGTATTTAGTGCGTATCTGCTTTATGAGAAAGGTTATATTCTTGCCAACTTTGAACGTATGAGTGTCAAAGAAGCCTATGATCTATCACAAAAACAGCCTCAAGAGGTGATAGTAGTTGATGTTCGAACGCCAGAAGAACACGCTAAAGATGGAAAAATTAAAGGATCAATCCTAATGCCACTTAGCACTTTAGGCAATAATATCAATCAACTTCAAGCATATAAAGATAAAAAGATACTGCTCTATTGCCGAAGTGGCACTCGGAGTATCACTGCTTCAAGAATCGTAGCTGCTGCAGGCTATAAGGCTTATAATGTTGATGGAGGCATGAACGCCTGGAAAGGCGCTGCGCTTCCTATTCAATAGTAGATCTTTGTCTCTTTAGGATAACGGATAGCGTAATGGACTTCAATGACTTTACTCTTACCTGCTTCAATAGTTGCTCTCATACTTAGTTTGCCACTTTTTTTATCAAATTGATGCGCTAGGTCAAGCTTTTCAAGAGTCACTTGAATCTCTTCTTGCGTTGAGAGTGGAATACGTTCAATAATCTCAACAGATTTAGCACGGTTTGAACGGTTCGTCAAGGTCAGTTTGAAGCCCTCTTTTTTTAGACGATCTGAGCTAAAAATTCCTTTATCTTCTGAAAAATCCGTAATGTTTTCACGTTTGGTCTCAAGGTCATACTCGATAGCGACATTAGCGAGAATCTTTTTTCCCTCTTTGCGAATCGGTGCATTTTCTATAAGTTCGTGATGGCGACGTATTTTCCACTGTTGGGATTCAATGCTCTGTGAAGGTGTAAAACTCGCGGTATGATAGACATAGTTACTATGGTAAGGATGCCATGTTAATTTACTTGAAATGGTGAGTTTTTCAGAGTTTACAGGTAATCTTTTTTGCTTACCATCAGAGGGCAGGGTGACATTTTTCATACGATAACTTCGTGTCGCTGTTTTGCTTACATGTAAGGCTTGTGGCGCTGCTGCGACATTGGCCATCATAGCCATCTCTTTTTGAACCATGGCGCGTTTGACTTTGGGCTGTGATATACGAATTTTTCTAGGATAAAAAGCTATCGGCGCACTAATGCGTCCAGCAGATTTAGCAAAAAGTTTTATCTCATCAGCTTTAATATCGATGCCACTGCGGTTTGTAAGTAAAAGCGTATGTTCTAATGTCTCTTTGTCAATATCCAAAAGGTATTCACTTTGGAAATAGAGTCCATTTTTAATACTTAGCGTGACCTCTGACATGGGTTTTTGCGTATAAAAAAGGGCTTCTTGGCTAGGTGCATGTTTTGAAAATTGCGCTTTCGCTTTTTTTATCTCTTTTTTCAAGCTCTGAGTCTCTTGTTCTAATGTTGCCATACGAGAAGCTATCTTGGTGGCTGTTTGAATCGTTGCGTCAGCATCAATGATACTTTCAGGTCGATACTGAGCGATGAGTTTGTCTAAAAGAGCTTGCTCTTTAGTGCCTTGTGTCAGCTTTACATGTAAGCTTCTGATGTGAGCGTTTTCTCGACACAATTTACTTGAATGCTCACAAGAGACTTCTCTGCTCAGTTCAAGCGTTCCGGTCTCATTTTTAGCAATGACACCACTGTTAAAACCAATAAATGTATGTGTGGGTTGATAGGTATAAAAGCTTCGATCTGAGTAGATATCGAGTGATGAAGCTAAAAGCATCAGTGAACTAAACGATAATAATGAGCTAATACGTAGTAACAAAAGAGTTCCTTTTTCTAGATAATTTACAAACAATAATAGCACAATTTATCAAACATTTACCTCCCTTGTGTACACTTCATCTACTAATTTCAAGGTGTTACATGTACAGCAAAATCGAAGCGATAAAATCAGAAATTTCTAAGGTAGTTGTGGGTCAAGAGAAGATGATCGACGGTTTGTTAATCGGTCTTTTGTGTGAGGGACATATTCTTATTGAGGGTATTCCAGGTTTAGCAAAGACAACAACCGTTAAAGCACTTTCAGAGAGTTTAGGTCTTGGGTTTAAGCGGGTTCAATTTACACCCGATCTTTTGCCATCAGATATCTTAGGTGCAGAGATTTATGATCCTAAAAATAATGAGTTCAAGATTAAACATGGTCCTATCTTTACGAACCTTTTACTCGCCGATGAGATTAACCGTGCTCCGGCGAAAGTGCAATCCGCCCTGCTTGAAGTGATGCAAGAGCGTCAAGTGACAATTGGAGAAGAGAGTTTTAAGATTACTCCTCCATTTTTTGTTATGGCGACACAAAATCCCATTGAGCAAGAGGGTGTCTATCAACTTCCAGAAGCCCAGCTTGATCGTTTTATGATGAAGCTTAATGTGGGTTATAACACGCAAGACGAAGAGCTTGATATCGCGCGTCGTATTTCGAGAAAAAGCAGTGAGCGTATCGAAGCCGTTGTGACACTTGATGAGATCGAAGCACTGAAAAAAGAGGTGGCTGAGGTTCATATCGATGAAGAGGTTGAAAAGTATATTATTGAACTTGTAAGTGCAACACGCCATCCTGAAAAATACGGTCTTGGCGAGATGAAAGAGCATATTCAATTTGGTGCCTCACCTCGTGTGAGTATTGATATGTTCAAAGCCGTCAAAGCGATGGCATACTTACGTGGCAAAGACTTTGTTACACCTGTCGATATCGCCTACATCGCTAAAGATATGATGCGTCACCGTATTGTGCTGAGTTATGAGGCAGAAGCTGAAGGTATCACTACTGATCAGATCATTGAAAACGTCCTAAAAGCGGTGCCAATTCCTTAATGAGTAAACTGAAAAAAATCCTTGTCCGCGCTCGCAGACAGGTCTTTTCGGAGATGGTGGGTAATAACCCTTCCATCTTTCAAGGAGAAGGTTACGATTTTATTGAGATGCGTGAGTACAATCATGGTGATGACATCCGTCATATTGATTGGAATGTTACGGCAAAGATGCAGCGTCCATATATTAGAATTTTTCGAGAAGAGCGTGAACTCAATGTCGTTATGGCGTCAATGTTAAATGGTTCGGTTCACTTTGGAAGCAAGCAGTTTAAACAAGATACTATCGCGGAACTCGTAGCACTTTTAAGCTTTTCAGTCTTGCGAAATGGAGACCTCTTAAGTAACTATATTTTTGCAGACAAGATGTATTCTAATGATCGCCCAAGTAAAAAGATGTTTGCAGTTCAAAAGTATGTTGAATCCATCTTGGAATTTGATGCGATAAATAAAAAAGCAGAGTATACCATGATGGCCGATACGCTTTATAAGCGTTTAAAACGTAAATCACTGCTGATCATTATCGGTGATTTTTTTGAAATTCCTGATTTTAGTCTATTGGCTAAAAAACATGAGGTGATTGCCATCATTGTGCGTGATAAACTTGAAGAGCATCCTCCTGTGATGGGATTTAGCTCACTGAGTGATCCGGAGTCGGGGCAGATGCTAGAGGGTGATTTTAATCGAAGCAGTGTGAATGCTTACGCCACAAAAGTGGCAGAGCATGATCATAAGCTTTTTGAGCGTTTTCGTAAAGATCAGGTGCGCTTTACTAAAATCTATACCGAAGATGTTGCGAGTGTCAAACTGCGCCGTCTGTTTGAGAGACGATAATGGATCAGTTACCACAGCTCCCCCTTTCAAAACCGATGCCAACTGCGCCAGATATCCCACTGCATGATATCAAGCCTCTTGTAGAGATTCCTGATTATTCGATCTATTATCTCTCGGGTGTGATGGTTATTGTTGTAGCCGTACTCGTAGCACTCGCATTTTTTGTTTGGAAGTATTGGAAGCAGAAAAACCGTCATACGCTTCGTAAAGAGCACAGCAAACTTCTGCATGAGATCGACTTCTCAGATGCAAAAAGTGCAGCGTATGCCATTACGAAATATGGTCATACCTTTAGCAGTGATGATAGCCGTCACCGTGAGGCCTATGAAAATCTTATTTCACGTTTAGCACCGTATAAGTATAAAAAATCGGTTGACAATACCATTGATAGTGAGGCCAAGGCTTATTATGACATCTATGTAGGGATGATTGATGTTTGAGGGACTCTATTTTGAATTTCCAAAAGTCCTCTTTATTATAGGACTTTTTATCGCGTGTGAGACCTTATGTCGGATGCGTTTGAGTTCGATCTACTTTCCACATACTGCGCAGTTTGTAAAACAGTCGATGACCCACTCTAAATTGCTTTTTATGCTGAAATGGTTGGGTATTGTGATGCTGATTATCGCGATAATGTCTCCCGTTAAAGATGAAGAGATCATGCTAGACCCTCAAGAGGGTTATGATATCGCCTTAGTGCTTGATGTCAGCCAGTCGATGAGCGCACAAGGGTTTGATCCTAGTAACCCTGCCGCAAACCGTTTTGATGCGGTTAAGTCCATTGTTAGTGAGTTTATTCAAGAGCGACAAAATGACAATTTAGGTCTTGTTGTTTTTGGAAAGTACTCGTTTGTTGCTTCTCCGCTGACCTATGATCAAGAGATTTTAGCGCGTGTTTTAGATCAGCTTTACATCGGTATGGCCGGAAAATTTACGGCGCTGTATGAGGCACTAGCACAGACAGTAAATCTACTCCAAGGCTCAAAAGCAAAAAGTAAGATCGCCATTTTACTAACTGATGGACATAACACTCCGGGTGGAAAAATTCCTTTGGATGTGGCGATAGCGTTGGCGAAAAAAGAGGGTGTCAAAGTCTATCCCATTGGCATAGGGGCGCGGGGCGAGTTTAATGCGCAAGTGCTAAATACTATAGCTAAAGAGACAGGCGGTCAAGCCTTTGGTGCTTATAATTCTGAGCAGCTTAAGCAGATTTATCAGAAGATTGATGAACTTGAAAAATCTGAGATAGAGCGTGAGAGCTACACATACATCAAATACTATTACATGTATCCACTCTTTGTTGGCTTCATGGCACTTTTAGCCTTTGTCTATTTACGTAATAAAAAGGGGTGGTTATGACCTTTGTACATCCTGAATTTCTCTATCTGATGTTACCGGCATTAGCCATTTTGTTTCTCTTTCTGATCTCAGGTGAAGAAGAACAAAACAGGTATTTTTCTCAAGAGGTCTTGGAAAAACTGCAAGTCAGTTCCAACACCTTAACAATGAAAGCGCGCAACGCCATCTTTTTTGTGATGTTTGCACTCTTGATCATAGCATTAGCGCAACCCGTCATTGAAGATGGCAAGGTTAAGGTCAAGGCAAAGAGTTCAGACATCATGATCGCTTTAGATATCTCAGATTCGATGTTAGCACAAGATGTCTATCCGACACGGCTTGATGCCGCGAAGAAAAAAGTGCTTGATCTTTTAAAAGAGTCACCTCAAGAGCGTATTGGTGTGATGGCATTTGCCAAAGATGCTTATCTGGTTTCGCCACTAAGTTTTGATCATAGGGCGGTACGTTTTTTACTCAAACAGCTAAGCACGGCTTCGATTACGGAAAAAGGAACGGATTTTATCAGGTTGCTAAGTTCTGCCAAAGGGGCACTTAAAGAGAATGATAACCGCTACCTACTCATCTTAACGGATGGTGCGGATAAAGAGGATTTTTCCAAAGAGATCGCCTTAGCCAAAAAAGAGGGTATTCGTGTCTTTATTCTAGGTGTAGGAACCGAGCAGGGTGCACCTATTAAGCTTAAAGATGGCTCTTTTATCAAGCAAGGTGGCAATATTATTGTCAGTAAACTTAACGCTGCAATTAAAGAGTTGGCACTGCAAACCGGTGGTGCTTATATCGAGTCAGTGACCAGTTCAGATGACATTAAAGCGATGCTTAGTGAGATACAGGCTAAAACGCAAAAACGTGAGCTAAAAGAGGAGGAGGTGATGCTGTACATTCCACTCTTTTATTATCCTCTTGGCTTAGCGATGTTCTTGCTGATTATTGCAACGTCTTCAATGAGTAAACGTCAAAAACTTATGATGCCGCATCTTTTTGTCTTTGCATTACTAGGCTTACATGTAAAGAGTGCTGAAGCAGGCTTATTAGACTTTCAGTTACTCGATCAGGCTAAAGCGAGTTATGAGCGTGGTGATTTTAACAGCAGTTCAAATCTCTACGGCAAATACATCCAGAGGCATCCTAAAGCCCAGAGTCATTATAATCGTGCTAATGCGGACTATAAAAATGGTAACTATAAAGCTGCTGCAACGGGATATGAACAGGTCCATACGACTGATGAGAACTTGCAGTTTAATGCCTTACATAATCTTGGAAACGCTTATGCAAAGCAGGGTGATCCAGAATCTTTAAAAAAAGCTCTTGAAGCGTATGAAAAAGCACTGAAACTTAAAGATGATAAAGAGACCCGAGAAAATTTAGAAGCAGTTAAAAAAGCGCTAGAACAACAAGAGCAGCAAAACGATAAAGAGTGCGACAATCCAAAAGAGGATGAAGACGGAGAGAAAAAAGAGGATCAGCAAAAAGATCAAAGTCAAGAAAACAAAGACGCTAACGATAAAAAAGATGGCGATCAGAATCAAGAGCAAGAAGAGCAAAAAGATCAAGATTCTAAAGAACAGGATCAAAAAGATCACAACAGTGCCGATCAAAACCAAACGCAATCTCAAGAAGAGCAAGAGGCTTCAGAGCAAGAGAAAGAAGAGGAACAAAAATCAGCTCAACAATCTGAAGATGAGCAAAAAGAGCAAGAGCAAAAAGATCAGCAGATGAGAGGTGCCGCGGAAGAAGATCCCAATATGATGAGTGATAGAGAAGCTCAAAAATGGATGAAACTTCTTCAAGACAAACCTGTGGGTCATCTGTACCAATTAAACAGTGAAAAAAGTTCACAAGAGAGAGATGAAAATGAAAAGCCTTGGTAGTATTATAATCTTAACGCTAGGAGTTTTTGCTAGCTTACATGCGGGTGTGAAGGCTGAACTTAGTCGTGATAGTGTTAGCTTGGGTGAGACGGTTATCTTACGTTTACATGTAGAAGGTGACACTATCGAAGAGCCCAGTATATTGAAGCTTTGTGATACTAAGATTGTATCAACCTCACGCAGTACAAATATGCAGATTGTCAATGGGAATTACACGAAGGCTCAGGTACTGAGTTACAGTTTTACGCCAAGGGCTACATGTAAGATTGATCCCATTGCGGTGAAGATCGATGGTAAGTATGAAAGTACGGATGCCATAACCCTAACCGTAAAACCCGTTACCATCACTAAAGATTCACCTTTTATCTTAACTATGGAAGCCGAAAAAAAGAGTGTCTATGTGGGAGAACCCCTTAAGGTAACGATCAATCTGAAACAGCGACACAACGCTGAAGCAGTGGATTCAAAGTTTGCACCGCCTGAACTTAAAAATTTTTGGATAAAAGAGCAGCAGCAAGGACGTCGTTTTGAAGAGGATGATTATACCGTTACGAAAGTGATCTATATCATGGCGGCGCAAAAGAGTGGAAAACAGCATATTAACCGTGCTCAGCTTCAGGTGGCGCAACGTACCCATTCACGTGATGCTTGGGGACAGTGGTTTCCACAACTTCAGTGGCGCAGTTTTTTTACCAATGAGTTAGATATTGACGTGAAACCTTTGCCTCAAGGTGTTGATCTCGTAGGTGATTTTAAGATTACCGCAACACTTGATAAAAATGAAGTTGCGGCTAATGATGCTGTGAACCTTACGCTTCGTGTTATGGGAAGTGGTAATTTTGAAGACATTAGTTCGCTGAAGCCTTTTATTCAGGGTGTTAATATTTTTGAAGAGGATGCTACGACAAAATCATTTATAGAGAATGGAGTTTATAAAGGGGTTTGGCAACAGAAGATGGCATTTGTCTCTGAGCATGACTATAGCATTCCTGCGATAGAGTTAAAATATTTTGATCCTAAAACAGAGCGTATCAAAACGATAGCTACACAGCCTTTACATGTAAAGATCAAAGGCGCACCCGTTGTCAAAAAAGAGGAGCCGATAAAAATTGAACGCGCTCATAATGAAGCGGTCGAAATTATAAAAAGCAGTGAGCCAACTTCCAACACACCGACGTATTTATGGGTGCTAAGCTTAGTGGGTGGTGTCGTGTTAGGCGTGTTAATCATGCTGATTCCATGGCGTCGTTGGAGAAAAGAAGACGATGCTCACCATAGTTTAAATATGCGTGATGAGAAATCAATTTTAAACTTTTTACTCCATCATATGGATGATCCTGAAGTAGCCCAGATGGTAAACATGCTAGAATCTAAGCTTTATGAAGGTAAAAGTACGACTATCGATAAAAAACAGCTCAAGGCTTTAGTGAAGCGTTTAACGTAAACGTATCTTGTAGCCCAAGCCGTAGGTGTTTTGAATAAAAAAAAGATCTTTATCATAGGTATTGATGATTTTAGATTTAAACCTTGAGATGATCTGTACCACATTGTTGCACTCTGTATCGTCATTTTTAGGGCGTTCATAAAGTTCATTAGTGATTTCACAGGCTGAAAAAAACTGTGTTGGATGTGCTGTGAGCAGCCTCATAATAAGACGTTCTTTTTGCGTGAGTTGTACGACTTCATCATGATATAAAAGCTCTTCTTGCGTTTGATCCCACTTGAAATCTTCTTTAAGCCATAAGATATCTTCCTCTTTTTGCAATGTATCTATTAGTGATGTTAGGCTTTTATCCAATTCTGACACCTGCACCGGTTTCACGAGGTAGGCGTGAAGTTGAAGATTAACGGCGCGCATTAGTTTTTCTTGATCGGCATAGGCTGTCATCATCACTATAGCAACCTTATCATCATCTTCACGAATTTTCTCTGCGAGATCAAGACCACTCATTTTGGGTAATGAAATATCGAGCAAGAGAATGTCAGGTCGATGTTGCAGATATAGGTCATAGGCACTTAGCCCATCTTCTGCACTGAAGATATGTGAAAAATAGTGTCCCAATATCTCAACAAAATTCTCACGAACCATAGGATCGTCTTCAACGTAGAGTATGCTTAAATTATTCATAGTGTTATCCTAAATATCATACCTTTTGGTAACTGTATCGCTTCAATACTACCTTGCATATGTTCTTGTATAATTAAGCGTGAGAGGTAGAGTCCAAGACCTGAACCCCCTAGCTCTTTTTTTGTTGTGAAATGTTCACTAAAAATATGCTCCATATCGTCATCACTAACACCACCTGCATTGTCAATGACCTCAATGATATTTTTATGTTCCTTAGTTACTCCAATAATCTTAATCAATCGATTTTCAAGAGACATGGTATCAAAAGCTTCTTTGGAATTTTGAATGAGATTAAGAATGATATGAACCAACTCATTATGATAGATCATAATTTTGTGTTTAAAATTGAGCTCTGTTTTTATCGTAATACTTGAGGCTAAAAGTTCTTCATGGGCTAAATTCACAGTATTGTGAATTAATTCTGATAGGTCACAAGACTCTTTTTTACTTTCTGGATTGAAAAAATGGCGAAAATCATCAATAGTGTTCTTTAAAAATTCAATCTTCTCATCCATCTGTATAATTTTTGGCTCTAGACTTTTACTGCTAAGCGTCTCTTCTTTGCTGATACGATAGTGTAACATTGTCACAACCGAACTGATAGCATTTAAAGGCTGTTTCCACTGATGTGCAATCGCAGCAATCATATCTCCCATCTGGGCTTTCTTTTTTTGTAAAATCAATGCATGCTTCTGCTGATGTATCTCATTTTCTAAGAGCTTCATCCTGTAATGAAGGAGATATGAAAATGCCAGAGCTTCAATGACCAAACCTAGCCCTGAAGCATAAAAAGTGTAATCATTGAGTGCTATTACACCTATTAAGGCTAAGACGGTTATACTCATACCCAAAACATATATAGAGTAGGCAATCAAGAAAATTCTAGCGAGAGCGTGTTTAATTTTTATGAGGTAGATTCCTATGCTAAAGAGTACAATAAAACCAGATATAAACAGAACCTGAAGTACATGCATCGCAAGATTAAGATCAAATACTATGGCCACAATGACATCAAGTAGTGACATATAGATGAGAACATTAAGCCATCGGTTCATCGTGTTATTTAGTTTTTTCATTTCAAAAAGTGATTGAACAAACAGTGCCATAAATAAGGAAACTAAAATGGCGCTTATATTGAACCAGTAAACACTCTTGCCATAAACATCTAAAATATAAAAAACAGTGCCGTACATGTAAAGCAGTCCTAAGCCTGCATTTAAAAGATAAAGTGCATAATAGAAGAAGGCTTTATAGCGTCCAAAAATAAAAAGCATCGCATTATAAAAAGCCAAAGCCAACAAGATTGTGACAATTACTATGGGAAAAATATCTTTTTTTATCAGATGTTCAATGCTTGAGCTTCTATTAAGTATCTCAAAATCAACGACCTGGTGAATGAGACTCGTATTACGAATATAGAGATATTTAATCTCTTTTGCTTTTAGTGTAAAAGGATAAACCAAAGAGGAACCAGAAAGTCTGTTTTTTATTTGCTTATCACGTAAATTAAAATGATTTTGATCAATTTGATTGATCGCATCAAATTCGTATATATCAATCTCTTGACTCATATAAGCCTTATTGTTATGTAAAAAAAGTGTTTGATCTACAAAAGAGTTGTTTTCGACGATTATCTTATACCATACTGTTGTATTTTGTATCTCTAAGCTCTGCTCTTTATCGCAAGATTTAAAATGAACAGATGCAAGATCGTCACTACTAAGCTTAGTATCACGGTCACTATAATAGGAGACTTCAAAAGTAACACTTTTGTGTTCACTGGCAGAGAGTTGCGTTATTATCAATGCAATGAGAGTAATCAAGAAAGCTTTCATGCTTGAACTATCCTGTTTCTTCCCTCTTCTTTGGCTTTATAAAGCGCTTCATCTGCCTTATGAATTATAGATTTTTCATCTAAACTTTTGTCAAATTCAGCGACACCAATACTAACACTAAGCGCCTTTTTGAGACCAAAATCTTCTTTTTGTATATCCAAACGAATGGATTCACACAAGGTCATAGCACCTTTAATATGAGTTGAAGCCGTCAGTATCATAAACTCTTCACCTCCCCAGCGTCCTAAGGTGTCACTTTCTCGTAATCTTAGTTGGAGTAGTTTGGAGATTTTTTTAAGTACTTCATCTCCCATCTGATGTCCATAATTATCATTAACCTGTTTGAAAAAATCGATGTCTATTAATATTACACAAAATACGTGTTCATAACGATTAAACTTAGCTATAAGGTATTCAAGAGATTCGTCGAGCTGTTTACGATTTAAAAGACCTGTCAATGCATCTCGAGTGGCCTGATGCTCTAACTTCGTAATATCTTCTAAAGTGATAAGATAATGTTTTTTTTCTTCAAGATAGAAAGGTTTTGCATTGAGATTAAATATATACTTCTGATTATCTTTTTCTATTAATACCTTGGAAGATTTTTGATTATGCTCTGTATAGGCATAGCCAAGCTTTGCATCTTTTTTAGGTTTACAATAGCCATCTGCTTCCATAAACCATTCACAAAAGCACTCATATTTTTCCAAAAACAGTTCAAGCGTCTTACATTCTGTAAAGTTTAAAAATGCCTTATTGACATGTTTGATGCTATGACCATCGGTAACATAGGCAATATTGGGATTAATATCAAATAAAGTGTCTAGGTACTGTCGTTGTTCTTCGAGTGTTTGTGTCTGTTGTTGTACCTCATACTCTAAATCAACATTGTAGTGCTCTAGCATCTTTTTATGCGTAATATCATGACGTATAGATTTATATCCAGTGATCTTACCTCTTTTATCAAAAGTAGGTGAGATGAGGGTATCAAACCAGATATCACTGCCATCTTTATTACGATTTTGTATCGCATCTCTCCAGGCATGACCACTGGCAATACTCATCCACATATCATCAAATTGTGCCATAGAAGAATTTGGATGTTTAATGACACGATGCGTCTTTCCTAGTAACTCTTTTTTTGAATACCCAGTACTTTTACAAAAAGCCTCACTGACATAGTTAATGACACCTTTTTTATCGGTATGTGAAGCGCATATATTCTCATCAAAGATCTGAAGTTGCTGTTTTAAAGTGCTATTTTTTTGTTCAAGCAGTCTATTAAGTCTGAGGTAAATCAAATAACTCATCCCAAGTAGAAAAAGTATAACACTCAGTAGTATCCAGACAAATCGATAATCAAAGGCTTTGACATACTCTATTCTTAACCATTTACTCACAAGTGCATTGATTTCATTAGCAGGCAGATGACTTACATGTAAATTTAAAATATCATGCAAGAGAGCACTCTCTTTGTGTACAGCAAAGCAGAGGGGTATATCCTCATCTAGTGCAAGTATATTATACGCACTCATAGTCTGAGTTTCCATCAGATGTTTTAATGACACTAGATCAGAGATAACACCAAAAATCTCTCGATTAGAAACCTTAGAGAGACCTTCTTTAAGGGATGCGATTGTGACAATATTTTTAAAAAGTTCTTTCGGATACTCTGATGATTCAACTCCTATTTTTTCATGTAAGAGTTGTGTCACACTATTAAATGGGGTGTCGGTATGCGTAATTAAATATTGTGGAATATCTGCGTAAGCTTTAGTGTGAAGCAGATCATTATGATCTTTTAAAAATTGTGGCTGAACTCCAGAGATAATATCACACTGTTTCGTCTCTAATAGCATGAGGCTCTCTTTGATAGAATGTGTTGCCACTGGGATGATATTTTCTTGAAGTGTTTGATTTATGAACGACAACACATCTGCTGAGAGACCAATAAATTGATTGTGTTGTACGTCTTCAAGCGGTAAATTGTTTTGGATAACACAGACTCGTAACGTGTCATGTGCAATTAAGAACTCTCTGTGTTGATCATTTAAAACTATGCTTGAGCCTTGGTATGGAGAATAAATAGCATGATTAAAATCAGGATTATCTGTTTTTACTAAACCAAGAAGACGAAAGGTGTTGGTGATTTCACGTAGGCGTAAAACATCAATATTTCCAAAAGGAATTTGATCTTTAAATGCTAGATTTTTGAGTGTTTTTGCTTCATAAAGTAAAGCATCTAAAGAACGGTTTTGTGTATTGTATTTGTCAAAAATCAGTTGCGCTGACTCTTGCATATTCGCGTATGCATAGCGCCAACCTTTAATACTTGCCTCATAAAAAGACTTTACGTGATCGGGATGCATCTGTAAAAATTCATGAGATGTAAAAAGAATATCACTATAAAAATCAAAATTGTACTCTTTAGGATCAAAGATTGTATACTCAATACCTTTCTCTTTCAGTGTATAGGGCTCATTAGAGATATAAGCGGTCATCATGTCGGCATAACCGTTAATAAGATCAATAGGTTCAAAACTTGTAGGAACAATTTTAAAGCTATCTAGCTTTAAACCAGAGGACATTAGCATCGCATTAATCGAAGCGGTATAGCTCTGATCCGCACTCATCATAATGACTTTATCTTTGAAATCAGAGAGCTTAGTTAGGTCTTTACGTTTTTTTGAAAGTAAAATGAGTGGAGAAGATTGATGAATAGCCGCCATTATGACAATAGAATCTTTATGGTTGATCGCATCAAGTATAAGAGATGAGTGACCAATCCCAAAGTCATAGCTTCCTTTTAAGACTTCATTGGTGTTATCACGACTTGGTTCATATTCATCAATAACAACATCAAGACCAACATCAGCATAAAAGCCTTTCTCTTTCGCAAGGTAATAGCCAGCAAATTGAAACTGATGACGCCAGGGAAGTGTGAGTGAAACTGTTGTTGCATCAAGGTAGAGGGTTAATAAAATACAGTGTAAAAAAAGCCATTTCATGCATTCATTTTAGCAGAAGATTATTGAGCAAAAATGACATTAGCCAAAATTATTCGCATTGACACGACGTATTAGGCTGTCAAGTTTTTTGATTAAAAGTGCACTGGTGTTTTGCAGATCATTATAGTAGGCTTTGGCTTTTTCCAACTCCATAGGGGTGAGCTCTTTTTTCTTTTTAAAAAGTTTTCCTAATAAGCCTTTTTTCTTACCTTCAGGATAGTGTATGGCATAAATTTTGGCGTACTCTTCATGCCACTGCTCATGCAAGAGAGTAATTTCACGTAAAATATCATCTTGAAGACCTTTTATGAGCGCTACTTCCTCACCGTTTATCCATTGATGAACACTACACTCGGTGTGATGCAGGGCAATGGGCCTCTCTTTTAGTGGCAAGCCTTTAATACAAAAGTCAATATATTTTAGATTTAATCTATGGGTTTGCTTAATATTCTCTATACTTTCAAGTATGCTCTCTTTAGTCATTGTAATGTTCTCCAAAAAATCATTCAACGATTATAGCGTTATTCTAATTTTTGATAGGCGTGATAATTATAAAAATTGATGTATAATCTAAAAAATCATTAAAATTATAGAGGAGTGAAGATGTCAGAAGGTATTAAAAAACTCGATCCAAAAAAGTATATTGTCAGTAAAACGGACCCTAAAGGTATCATTGAATACGGTAATGATTACTTTGTAGAAGTATCGGGTTATACAGAGAGCGAACTCGTAGGAAAACCGCACAATATTATTCGCCATCCTGATATGCCAAAAATTGTATTTAAATTGATGTGGGATCGGATCACAAAAAATGAAAATATTTTTGCAGTCGTTAAAAATCGTGCCAAGGATGGTGAAGCTTACTGGGTTGTCACGGAATTTGAAGCTAAAGTAGATAAGTTAAGCAATCAAATTATCAGCTACACTGCATTTCGTAGAGCAGCTCCGGATAAAGTGATTGCTGTGATTGAGCCGATCTATCAAAAACTTCTTGAGATAGAAAAAGAGAGCGGCATGGAAGGCTCTGAAAAATATCTACGCGGCTTTCTTGAAGAGAAGGGAAAAAGCTATGATGAGTTTATTAATGAACTCATTGGCAATAAAGGACTTTTCTCCATGTTCTTTATTGCCATGAAAAAACTTTTTAAATAAGTAGGTAATTTTAGAGGCATCCATAAGTTTTGTTAATGTAAAATGTTTCAAAAGGAGTTACAAATGCGTAAAATACTGTTAATGATAGTTACGGCATCGCTACTAATGGCTAACACTTATGTAGATGAGAAAAATGCTCTTATGTGGCAGGATAATGTAGCGGCAGAGAATGTTAGAGGCTACTGGGATGATGCGGTAGAGTACTGTGATGACTTACGTCTGTTAAAGCATAAAGACTGGCGACTACCAACGGTGAGAGAACTGTATACTCTGATTGACTTGAATGCTTATGATCCCGCGGTGATTGAAAAGATTAAACATGTTGATTCTGCAGATTACTGGAGCGGTTCGGTCTGTGTCTCTGATATCTCTGATGCGTGGTTGGTCTATTTTGAAGATGGTGTGGTAAATCATTACTCAAAAACACGTAAACGTAACATTCGTTGCGTTCGAGATATAAAGAAATAATTTATTAAAGGATAATAATTATCCTTTAAGTTACTCTGCACTATAATTTTCTATACCAATAAAAAGGAATCTATTATGAGACAATATGAAAGTTACCGTTGTAACAAATGTGGCAATGTCGTAGAAGTATCACATGTGGGTGGGGGCACCTTATCATGTTGTGGTGAAGATATGGAGATGGTGACAGAAAATCTCACTCTTGTGAATCTCCTCAAAGCCTTTGCTGGTGAATCACAAGCACGAAATAAATATGAGTACTTTGCTAAAGTGGCTCAAAAAGAGGGACTTCGTGATATTGCAGACCATTTTCAGCGCGCGGCCAATAATGAAAAACAGCATGCTAAACTTGAGCTAGCTTTGCATAATGTGATGATAGAGGGCAATCCTTTTGGTGATACGGTTGAAAACCTTAAAGCAGCTATCGCAGGTGAGAGTTATGAAAATTTGACAATGTACCCTGACTTTGCAGCAATTGCTAAAGAAGAGGGGCATAAAGAAGCCGCACAACTTTTTAAATTAATTGGTAAGATTGAGGTTGAACATGAAAATATGTTTAAAGCCTTAGTTGAACGTTTAGAAAGTGGTAATGAGTTCATTAGTGAGGATGGAGAAGAAGAGTGGATCTGTGAAGTGTGTGGTCATGTTCACCGTGGTAAAAAACCACCAAAAGCCTGTCCTGTGTGCAAACACCCCCAAGAGTACTTTTCTCGACAAAACAGCCGTAAATAGCGTAATAATAGCCTTATGTTAAAGGCTATTTATTACACGATTGACACCCTTTAAGTGACATCATCTGCTTTCGTTTCCCTTGAGTCATCATTGGAGTATTTTTATTCATATTCATTCGTATCATCTGCTCAATAAGTGGCGCAGCGTAAGCTCGCTTGAATATTTTTCGTTGATCATCATCTAAAATAGCAAAGACATATTTAAACAGAGCCGCTTTTGCTGCTATTCTAGCCTGAGATTTTTCACTCATCTCAAGAATAAAATTTTTCTCATCAAACTGATCATTAATAAATGAGTCGATAGGAAAAATACGCATCTGTCGAATTTCTGCCATGGTGCTTCGGTACTCTGCAATACCATCAGCTACTTTTTTTGTTTGAACCGCACTCAAACCTGTTTTGCTTATCGCAGAAATGACATCATCGACAAGTCTCTTATGTGACTTCTGTGATGGCTGCATTGTGGTTTTGTTCATTTTTTTACAAGCAAGGGCATGTGTACTAAAGAGTAGTGACGCTGTTGCTAGACCTATGAGTATTTTTTTAACCATGATATGACCTCCATTTTTGTATAAGAAATCATGATACATAATAATAACTTATACCATACTGAGAAAAAGTCTTAGGAGAAAATATCTTGGAGTTTATTAGCATCTTGCATGCTTTGAGATACTTTGTCAAACTCTCCGTTTTTAATGGCTTTTTTCAATCGACCCAACTCATCTTCAAAAAGCTCTATGGCCTCAACGAGATTATCTGAGTTTTGTCGAAAAATATCTTCCCACATACGAGGGGAACTTTTAGCCAGTCGGCTCATAGAACGAAATCCCCCTGCGGCAAGGGTAAGAATCTTATCTTTACTCTCTTGTGCGAGTACGGTATTAGCGATA
Source organism: Campylobacterota bacterium (assembly GCA_034659135.1). GTDB lineage: Bacteria > Campylobacterota > Campylobacteria > Campylobacterales > Sulfurimonadaceae > S010-53. Next base: position 5,708 of record JAYEGP010000043.1, on the reverse strand, counting down.
GAGTAAGAGATGGCGTGAGGCATATGACTGATAAAAGCGGCATGACGATCATGTTCATGGGCATGCATGTAGTGCAGCTGCATATGAAGTGCAGAAAAGAGTCTCACCGCAGTTTCATGCTGATGCTCACCGCTATCTTCAAGATCGCATAAGACAACGACTTTATTGTCGTAGAGTTTATCTACTGCAGCAGTGGGACCAAAGTTTTCAGTTCCCGTCATGGGGTGCGCTGCAACAAAATTATGACGATACTGCGAAGGAACGGCTTTGACAATAAGTTCCTTAGTACTTCCAAGATCAATAATCGTAGCGGTCGATTTAAGACCTTCTAGTTGAGATAAAACGGCAAGAACACCATTGACGGGAATAGCTAAGATGATGATATCGCACTGTTTAATGGTCTCAAAATCAACAAATTCATCAACTAATTCAAGTTCAAGTGCCTCCTTACGGTGGGTGGTATTATGATCGCTACCAAGAATTTTAGATATAAATGGAATATTTTTGGCACTGAGTGCAAGAGAGCCTCCCATGAGACCAAGTCCAATGATTCCGAGTGACATATTGTTCATAGGTACTTCTTTATTTTCTATTATTGATGCAATCTTACATGTAAAATCGTTAGAAAGCCTTGATATTTACGCGTTATTAATCACTAAGGCGCTAAAATCTTATCTATTTTTTACATATTGGATAATTATTTGATACGATTTTGGCTTGCATTTTTTTCTCTTCTTCTTAGTTCCCAACTTTTAAGTACCACGATATCTTCTATCAAATTTGAAGGTATGGTTCATATCTCTGAGAGTGTTGCAAAGCGTATGCTCAACTTTAAAGAGGGAGATACCCTTTCTGATGAAGCTATCGATAAGGGTATAAAGACCTTTTTTAAACAGGGTTATTTTTCAGATATCTGGGTTGAGAACAGTAATGGTGAACTTACTTTTCACTTTAAAGAGAAACCGATTATCTCAAAGATAGAGATGAAGGGTTATAAAGAGAATGATGAAGAGACGCAACAGGCACTTTTACAGATAAAAAAAGGTGTGATGTATGATGTAAAACGCCTTGAAGGGGTTAAAAAACGTATTATCGAGGCCTTAAGTCAAGAAGGTAAAATTGACTCTGTCGTTGAAATTGAGACCGAGCATCTCGATAATGGAAGTGTCAAAGTGACCTTTAGGGTTAATGAGGGTGAAAATATCATCATTGAACAGCTAGATTATAGTGGACCTAAAGGTCTTGATCCTGAGCTTTTTGATGAAGTGATTGCCAATAAAGAGCATGAGTTTATGGGTTGGTTTTGGGGTCAAAATGATGGGAAGATGCAACTCTCCCAGATGCAGTACGACCCGCTTCGTATTCGCGATCTTTACATGCAGTATGGATACCTTGATGCCAAAGTCGATGAACCTTTTGTTAGAGTAGATTTTGATCATTACACAGCGCAGATGAGCTATCAACTTATTGAAGGTGAAGTGTATCGTGTCAATGATATCATTTTGCACCAGCGTACTAAGGTTATGGATGATGCTAAACTACGCGATGTCATCAAGCTTAAAATGAATGAGGCTTTTAATATTAAGACCTTTAGAGAAGATTCTGATCGTATTAAAACAGCGATTGCAGATCTTGGTTATGCTTTTGTTCAAGTGGTACCGGATCTGAGAAAAGATAAAGAGAATAAAACGGTTGAAGTGGTCTATAGTATTAATCCCGGTGAAAAAGTCTATATTCGTAATGTTATCATCGCTGGGAATAATCGTACACTTGATCGTATTGTCCGTCGTGAGCTCTATCTTGGGCCTGGAGATAAATATAACCTCACTGATCTTAAAGACTCACGAAACGCTTTAGGTCGTACGGGGTATTTTGAGAATACAACGATTGAAGAGAAGCGTATCGATACCAATACTATGGATCTTATTGTAAAAGTAAAAGAGGCGCCAACGGGTAATATTCAACTTGGTGGTGGTTATGGTAGCTATGGTGGTATCTTGCTCACTGTTGGTGTCAATGATCGTAATATTTTTGGATCTGGTATCAATATGGGGGTTCAACTTGAAAAATCAGAACTCACACAAAATTATTCATTCAACATCTCCAATCCACGACTCAATGATAGTGACTTTAGCGGTAATTTTTCAGTCTATCATTCAAGTTATCAATATAATGATTACACGGTTAACTCTCAAGGTATAAGCGTGGGTACGGGGCATCGATTTACACGTCATATTACGGGTTATTTAGGTTATACCTATGCAGACACCGGTTATCAAGATTACAATCAAGGGGTATTTGATAACTACTATGCAATCTTTTTTGAGAGCTATGCAAAGAGTTCGATTACCGTAAGTGCTACTTTTGATAATACGGATGATTACTATCTTCCACGTGAAGGCTTTGTGGCGAGTCAAAGTTTTGAGCGCTCGGGTATTGGTGGTGATGCGGATTATTTTAAAAGCCGAACTAACTTTAGTGCCTATCGAGGATTAGAGCCATTTTTTGGTTTTGATGTCATTGCACGTTATAAAGCGCGATATAACTACGCAGAAGATAAAGGCTACTTACCACTTGCCGAACGTTTTTATATGGGGGGAATGCGTTCTGTTCGTGGTTATGAGTCGTATTCACTCTCTCCATCGTATATTGACGAAAATGGTGCGAAACGACGTATGGGAGGTAAGCAGACTTTTTCAAATAATTTTGAACTCAGTTTTCCACTCTTACCTAAGGCCAAGATGCGTCTAGCCGCCTTTTATGATTGGGGTTGGATTGCAGGTAATGTACCTCAACATATTGCTTATAACAATATTCCTACCGATGGTGAAGATCAAGAGCTGACACGTTCATCTTATGGTGCGGCATTAGAGTGGTTCTCGCCTATGGGACCAATCCAGTTGGTCTATGCTAATGCGATTGATCCTCAGCAGGGCGATAGAACAACACACTTCGAATTTACTATTGGGCAAAGGTTCTAAAGATGAAGGCAGTACTTTTAACAACACTTACACTCTCTCTAGCAGCGCTTTTTACTTCAGGATGCGACATAGGTGATAGCACTGACTCAAATATTACGATGTCAATTCGTGTCTCTACCTTGGCCTATATTGGGAATAATAATGAAACGAACGAGACCAATATCACTCTTGGTGGTGGTGTTGAAGGGACGTATATCTCTTCTGGACGTTATGACTTTTATGATGAAAATATTTCAGGCGCACGTCAAATTGAAAAAGGTATCTATCTTACTGATATCAATTGTAGTGATTATAATATCGAGCAAAACAGCACAGCACCGATTTTAAAAGCACCCGATAAAAATAGTTCTGGGAGTACTTTTGCCTACATCAATATCAACCCCTTTACTACATTGATGGTAGATATGAACCTTTCAGCAGATGCGCTTAATAGTCACTATAATTTTCCAGCTGCTTATGCTGTAGATCCAGATTTTAACTTTGATACCGTATCAGCACGTTTTGATAGGGCTCTTCCTGAAGAGACAGTTGATAATAATCTCAGCGATGAAATCTGTCGTGCACTTAAAGAGCTTATTGAGCTTCAACCTTAGGAATCAGAATTGAATAAAATGTAAATCTTAGGGATTGCTATTTTAGTTCTAGTCACACTATTTTATGAGGAGCATAGCCTTAGCTACGCGACGATTAAAATCGTTTGACTAGGGCTAAAAGAGTACGCTAAGATTTATGTTTTATTTAATTTTGATTCCTTAGTGCACCTTTTTTACTTCTACTTTTAAGGCTTTTTAATGTCCCAACCTAAAATGAACTATCTTAGTGATTATGCTCCTAGCCCTTTTTCAATTCTAAAATGTGATCTGACTTTTGATCTTTTTGATGATTATACCCGTGTTATTAATGTGATGCAGATGCAGTGTGATAAGGAGGATGGAGTTTTAGTGCTTGATGGTGAGCATCTTAAACTTGAAAGCCTTACATGTAACGGCGAAAAGATCGATGACTATCTTTTAGACGAGACGAGTTTAACGCTTGAAAATCTTCCTCAAGCGTTCACTTTAGAGATTGTTACTACAATCTATCCGCATCAAAATACGGAGCTTGAGGGCTTATACTATTCGAGTGATATGTTCTGTACGCAAAACGAGCCTGAGGGTTTCCGTCGTATGACCTATTTTTTGGATCGTCCCGATGTGATGACCGTGTTTACGACAAAGATTATAGCCGATAAAAAAAGCGCACCGATTTTGCTTGGTAACGGTAATTTTCAAGATTCTGGTGATCTTGAGGATGGCCGTCATTATGCTACGTGGCTTGATCCGTTTATGAAACCAACTTATCTGTTTGCCTTAGTTGCGGGAGATTTGGGAAGTATTAGCGATACTTTTACGACGATGAGTGGTCGAGAGATTGAACTCAATATCTACTGTGATCATGGCAATGAAGATCGCTGTTATCACGCCATGGATTCACTCAAAAAGTCAATGAAATGGGATGAAGAGGTTTATGGTCGTGAGTATGATCTTGAGATCTATAATATCGTAGCAGTGGATAGTTTTAATATGGGAGCAATGGAAAACAAGGGCTTAAATATCTTTAACTCGGCCTATGTTTTAGCTGATCAAGACCGGGCAACGGATCAGAATTTTTTAGGTATTGAGAGCGTTATTGCCCATGAATATTTTCATAACTGGACGGGGAATCGTATTACATGTAGAGATTGGTTTCAACTGACTTTAAAAGAGGGACTCACGGTTTTTCGCGATCAAAACTTTAGTGCTGACATGAACTCTGCGGTAACACAGCGTATTAGTGATGTGAAATCTCTACGCGAACGCCAGTTTGTAGAGGATGCTTCGGGTACTTCACACCCAATTAAACCTGAAAAGTACATGGAGATCAATAACTTCTATACGGCTACCGTTTACGAAAAAGGGGCAGAAGTGATTCGTATGATTTATACGATGCTTGGAGCAGAGCGTTTTCGCTCCGCTATGGATCTCTATTTTGAGAGCTTTGATGCGCAAGCAGTACGAACTGAGGATTTTTTGTGGGCGATGCAAGAGGGAGGAAAGATAGACCTGACGCAGTTTGAAAGGTGGTACCATCAAGAGCGTACCCCACGCTTACATGTAAGCGAATCTTATGATGAAGCAGATCAAACGTATACCTTAACACTCAGACAAGAGGTTCCTAAAAGTGTGAACAATACGACACAATTAGCGTATCATTTCCCTTTAGGTATAGCACTATTTGATAAGGAAGGTAAAGAATTTGCACTTCGCTTAGCAGATGCGTCTCAGCAAAATGACTTAGATCGAAAACTCTTACATGTAAGAGAAGATGAAGAGTCTTTTACTTTTAAAAATGTGACACAAAAACCGATTCTTTCCATCAACAGAAATTTTACGGCACCCATTAAACTGGTATATGACAATAGTGATCATGGCTTTTTAATGCGTCATGACAGTGATGGATTCAACCGTTATGAAGCATCCCAAAGTTTTGCTTTGGAGGTCTTATTCGAATTGATGAACAGCGATAATGATGTTAATAAGAAGTATCTCGATGCCTTTGAAGCGGTATTGGAAGATAGAAGTTTAGACCTGATGTTAAAGTCACAGATATTAGAACTGCCCTCGGTTACGGTTGTCATGCAAGCACAAGAGATTATCGATGTTGATGCGATCTATAAAGCAAAGAAGCGATTAAAAGAGACGCTATTTT
>JAYEGP010000042.1:0-5451 GCA_034659135.1 Campylobacterota bacterium | reverse complement strand
AAAAGAAGCACAATCTTTGTCTTTTTTTCTTATCGCCATAGCTACGGCTATGACTCAAAGAAAGAAAAGTCAAATCTCATACTTCTTTTTCCCTCTGAGGGTTACTAGGGTTTTTAGAGGTGCCCTTTAGCCTTACATGTAAGATAAATTAGATTCGAACAGTAGAGAGGAAGCTGACTACATTTTCTACAAATGCATCATGTTTTCGTTCTTTAGAGTACGCGATAAAGAGTTTACGGTGAATCTTATAATTTTTAATACGCGCTTCGAAAAGTTTACCCTCTTCAACCTCATCTGCAATAACATGATGTGAGATTACAGAAACAACAGGTCGTCCCGTATCTGGTGAGCGCATGACTGACTCTTTAATAGCTGTCGGCGTAGCCACAACACCAATAATGCTAAATGTTGAACAATCCACACCCAATTCATCAAAAACTTCAGCAGTCAGTTTACGCGTGTGTGAATTCTCATCACGACAGATCCAGTCACAATCATAAAAATCTTCAACACGCATCTGTTTTGGAAGCGCTTGGTTTGAAAACAGAACCAACTCATCATCTACCCATTCGCGGTAAATGATACCATCACGTATTACGGGTGACTCAATAAGCGCAAGATCAATCTGCTTCTCTTCTAACTGATCAATAACACTCTCTGAGCTATCAATACGAGCATACACTTCATTATTGATAAGTTCTTTAATCTTAGCAAGGTGCTTTGGCAAGATATAATTACCGATAGCAGTAGAGGCACCGACGATAAAAGTAAACTCTTTATTAATAATTTTAAGAAGCTCTTTTTCGCTGCTATTGATCGCTTTTTCTAAGCGTGTCGCGATGCGGTGAAGGTCTTCACCCTCTTTTGTCAATTTAATACCATTTTTCTTACGCTCAACGACTTTTGTATCGAGGTAATCTTCAATGAATTTAATCTGTTGCGTTACCGCAGGCTGAGAAATCCCTAGTTTTGCAGATGCTTTTGAGAAACTTTTCTCTTTTACTACTGTCAAAAACGTATGAAGTTTTGCAAAATCTTTTAACATATCTATCCTATAAGTAGAAACTATAATAAAATTATAACTGATAATTATATTTATTGCAAGTAGTAATTATAGAAGATGAGTACTCCCTATAAAAATAGCGTCATATTTTTGTTTCTACTATGTAGCTTATGTTATAATGAACTATTAAAAAACATGGATAGGTATGGAAAAAATTCTTAGTCATCTTAACGAGGAGCAATCAACTGCTGTCAAACAAGTTGATGGTCCAATTCTAATTCTAGCCGGAGCAGGTAGCGGAAAGACAACAACTATCACCTCTCGTCTTGCATACCTTATTGATGTTATTGGCATTCCACCGTCTCAGACTTTGACACTAACCTTTACAAATAAAGCGGCCAAAGAGATGCGAGAGCGGGCACTCTCAATGATTGCACCAACAAGCTATCCTCCACTTCTATGTACGTTTCATAAATTTGGCTTGCTTTTTCTAAAATTCAATATTCATCTTTTAGGTCGAAAAAACAATTTTGTTGTTATTGATACCGATGATAAAAAACGTATTATCAAAAAAATAAATTCTGAGCTTCCTTTACCGCTAATGGCGAGTGAAATATCACGTTATAAAAATTCTCTGATGAGCCCTAGCGATGCTTATGCTCAAGCTGAATTAAAAAACTATAAGCAAATTGCAAAAGTTTATGAAGAGTATGAAAACTACCTCTTAGAAAACAATCTTGTCGATTTTGATGATTTACTCTCACTCACCTTTAAACTCCTTGATGAACATAAAGAACTCTCCGAGCAGACCTCTCAAAAGTATCAATATATTATGATCGATGAGTATCAAGATACTAATGAGCTTCAACTGCGTCTGCTTCAAAAGCTCTGTCACTCTCATAATAATATCTGTGTTGTTGGTGATGATGATCAGAGTATTTATGGATGGCGTGGCGCTCATATTCGTAATATTTTAGAGTTTGATCAAGATTTTCCTGGCGTGGCTACTATTAAACTTGAAAACAACTACCGCTCTACAAAACAGATTCTAAACAGTGCCAATGCATTGATAGAGCATAATCGAACCCGTCATGGCAAGAAGCTCATTGCGACCAAAGGTGATGGTAAAGAGGTCTTAACCTTAAGTAGTGAAGATGAAAATGAAGAGGCTAAAAAAGTAGCGACCCATATTAAAGCCTTAATCACTAAAGGGGTTTCTCCTAATGAGATCGCTGTTTTATACCGCATCAATGCCCTCTCACGTTCTTTAGAAGAGGGTTTAAACCGCGCCGGAATCAACTATAGACTCGTAGGAGGTTTACGTTTTTATGATCGTGCTGAAATCAAAGACCTCATCAGTTACTTACGTGTGATAACCAACATTCATGACAATTTTTCACTCAAACGCATTATCAATAAACCAAAACGGGGACTGGGCAAGGCGACCATTGACAAACTCGAACTGGCATCGATACAAGAAGAGATTTCAATATTTGACTATATCGATCGCCACTCTCTAGCAGAACTTGAAACACTCGTTCGCAAGAAAAATGCAGGAACACTGAAACAGTTTATTCAAGACCTTAAAGCCATCATCGATGTTGCACAACACTCCACCTATGCTTTTATCGACACCCTAGAAGAGAACTTCAAACTCAAAAGTATTTATGAAAATACGCCTGATGCCTTTGATCGTATCTCAAATATTGATGAATTTTATGGACTCTTTCGTGACTTTATTATCCAATACCCAGAAGCAACGCTTGATGAATTTTTAAATGAGCTCACACTGCAGAGTGAACAAGACCAAGTCGAAGGCGAGAGTATTTACATCATGAGTATCCACGCCGCTAAAGGTCTTGAATTTTCTCATCTTTTTACTATTGGTATGGAAGAGGGATTTTTACCTCTAGTGGGGGATGGCAGTGATATTGAAGAGGAGCGACGCCTTGGTTATGTCGCTATTACAAGAGCCAAAGAGAGTCTAACGCTCTCTCATGTAAACAGCCGTTACTATAAAGGACGCCGTACTGATTTAGAAAAAAGCCGTTTTTTCAATGAAGCTGGACTCTGTCAAGGTTCTTTAAAACTCGAAAAAAATACCGCCTTTAAAAAAGGTGATCTGGTTCGGCACAAAATCTTTGGTGCGGGACGTGTGATTGGTGTGAGCAAAGCCGGTCGCGAATTTAAACTCTCCATAAATTTTGGTGGTACCAAACGTGAAATTCTAGCTTCATTTGTAGAAAAACTCTGATTTCGAGGTATATTTTTTGACGACAACTCCTTATTCAGCTAGTACAGATCAACAAAGTAGTGAAAATTTACTAGGCTTAAGCCCTACACTGAACAAACTCTTTGTTGCTTATAAACCAACAGGTCTTAGCTCAAACCAATTTTTAAGTCGTCTTAAACGTAAATACGGCTACAAAAAAGCAGGCTACTCCGGAACGCTTGATCCCTTTGCAAAAGGTGTACTGATTGTCGCTTTTGGGGGACATACACGACTGTTTCGTTTCTTAAACAAAAGCCCTAAAAAATATCGCGCTACGCTATGGCTTGGCGCCCATTCTGAGACTTTAGATATTGAAGCGGTGACACAAATTGACACCTTGGAACCCTTACATATAAACATCATAAAGAGTGCTGTTGAAAGTGTAAAAGGGAGGCTGAGTTATGAGCCTCCTCATTTTAGCGCTAAAAAAGTCAATGGAAAACGCGCCTATGATCTTGCTCGAAAAGGTGAAACCATTAACCTAACACCCATTACTTCAGAGATATCAGACATTAAGCTACTGCACTACTGTCATCCCTTCGTCACCTTTGAAGCCACGGTTTCTGAAGGTACTTACATCCGTTCACTGGGTGCTATCATCGCCTCACGACTACATCTTAAATCGGGAATACTCAGCGCCTTAGAACGCCTAGAAGAGGGAATATTCCGCTATAATAAAGAAGAAGCTCTCGATATTAAAAAAGTCCTAAATCTCAAACAAAATCATTACAATGGTGAGAGTGAGAACCTCTTTTATGGTCGTAAACTTAATCTTAGCGATATGGAAGTTCAAGATGAGGGTCGCTACTGGATCGATACCGGCGATACCATTAGTATTGTCGAAATTGAAATGAATACAGTCACCTATCTTCTTAACAAGGTTGAAGCATGTTAATACTCTCACGAAAATCAGACGAATCTATCGTCATTAATGAGAACATCACCGTTAAAATTGTTGCCATAGAAAAAGGTGTGGTTAAAATCGGCATTGATGCTCCCTCTGAAGTCTCTATTTTACGTTCTGAACTCACAGAAGCGGTTACCCACTCGAATAAAAAAGCATCCTTTCATATTGACGCTTCTATTTTAAACAAACTCAGTGAAAGCTTGAAAAAATAGATCCCTTATGCAGACCTATATCTCTCCCGCTAAAGTCAATATCTTTTTAAAAATCACAGGAACTCGTGGTGGCTATCATGAGATTCTTTCACGCTTTATGCGTGTGGATTCTCTCTATGACACCATGAGACTTGTACCAAAAGAAGTCGCTGATTTTGTCATTGAGGGAAACTTTACATGTAAGACTCAAGACAATACTATTTATAAAGCGTATGAGGCTTTATATCAACATACAAAGTCTCACAAATTACAAGAGCTCATGCAAGAGTATGGCATTCATGTAGAGAAACGTATCCCCGCTTTTGCCGGTCTTGGTGGTGGTAGTTCTAATGCAGCAACATTTTTACATCTCTGTAACGATCTTGCCCAGCTAAAGCTGTCAACTCAAGAGCTTAGCCATATTGGTGCTAGAGTCGGTGCTGATCTACCTTTTTTTATTCATGGTCACGTCTCAGCCAATGTATCGGGTATTGGTGAGATTGTCAAAGCTTTTGATGAAGAGCCAATAGCATTTGATATTATAACCCCTGATATTGAGATATCAACACCTGCTGTCTATCAAGAGTATCGCAAGAACTTTTTCAATCCTATCGATGCGCTTACATGTAAACAGTTAGAAAAAGAGTCTTCACGGTGCGTATTAGCGCGTATGAGTCTGATTGAGGCGAATGATCTGTATCAACCTGCACGTGCACTCTATCCTGAACTCGCCTTACATGTAAAAGAGAACTATTTCTTTTCAGGAAGCGGCAGCTCTTTTTTTATATTAAGGAATCAGAATTGAATAAAATGTAAATCTTAGGGAATGCTATTTTAGTTCTAGTCACACTATTTTATGAGGAGCATAGCCTTAGCTACGCGACGATTAAAATCGTTTGACTAGGGCTAAAAGAGTACGCTAAGATTTATGTTTTATTTAATTTTGATTCCTAAAGGATTCCCATGGGTGAGACCATAGCAAAAAATAAAAAAGCCTATCATGATTATGAGATCATCGAAAAATTTGAAGCGGGCATGGTGCTTGCTGGTAGTGAAATCAAAGGAATTCGCGCCAAAC
>JAYEGP010000041.1:0-5546 GCA_034659135.1 Campylobacterota bacterium | reverse complement strand
AGAATGATCTGTATGAACTTAAGAGAAAATCATTAGAAAGTTCTATTCCCTATCAAAATTTAATACAAATGCTTATACACCAGTTTACAACTGATAAAATAAAATTAAGTATTTAAGAGATAACAAATTCGAGGAAACAAATGATTTCCTCTGCGGTAAAATTATTGCGCATGATAGCCGTTGTGAATATTTGACAAAGCAACTTTCTTGCACTACAATTGTATACACAATATAAAAAGGATATATCATGAAACAAGCCATTAATATTAGACTTGAAAAAGATGTTGTACAGGCTTTAGATGAGTATGCCCATGAATTAGATAAAACAAGAACAAGTTTAGTTGAAAAAGCTATAGAGTTATATTTTGACAGACTAGATGAGATGATTGCTGATAAAAGAATTGACAATTTAAAAGCTGGAAAGACAACTGTTGTGCCTCTTGAAGAGGTATTTAAAAAAGCTGGGATAGATGTATAAAGTAGCATTTGATAAAGATGCTGAGAAAGAGTTTTTGAAACTTGAGAAGCAAGTTCAGTTACTTGTGTCATCAAAAATTTTAGACTTACAGAGCGGTAACTTTACAAACGATAAACAGTTAAAAGGTAAGCACAAAGGTAAATTTAGAAAAAGAGCTGGTAATTATCGTATTATCTATTTAAAAGAAAACAAGCTTTTAGTTATTTCTGTCATTAGAATTGCTCATAGAAAAGAGGTATACTAAAAAACTCTCGAACACTTTTTGCATCTATACTCTTAAAAGTAACGAAGAGGATATTAGATGCGCGTCTATTTAGATAACAATGCCACCACACGAATTGATCCAATGGTCAAAGTCAAAATGCAACCATTTTTTGAGGATCTTTATGGAAATCCCAACTCACTGCACCAGTATGGTATGGAAGTCCGCCCTTATTTGAATGAGGCGATGGGTTACATGTACGATGCACTCAATGTGCCTGATGAGGATGATATTCTCATCACATCAGGAGCTACGGAGAGTAACAATCATGTCTTAAAAGGACTCTTCTTTAAAGAGATTTTAAAAAATCCGGAAAAAAACCACATTGTTTGTACGGCGGTGGAACATCCTGCTATTTTGGATACTTTGCACTTTTTAAGCGAGTATGGGGTTGATGTGACCTATGTTGATGTCGATCATGACGGTTATATCAGTGCTGAGACCATGGAAGCCGCCATGACAGATAAAACACTTCTGGTAAGTATGATGTGGGCGAATAATGAAACGGGTATTATCTTCCCGGTAGAAAAAGTTGCTGCGATTGCTCATTCAAAAGGGATACTCTTTCATTCGGATGCGGTTCAAGCGATCGGTAAAGTGAGTATTGATTTGAGTAAGGTTTCTATGGATTACTTGACTTTTTCAGCACATAAATTTCATGGACCAAAGGGAATCGGTGGTCTGTATGTTAAAAAAGGGTGTGAACTTCCAAACTTGCTTCATGGCGGCGAGCAGATGGGTGGTAAACGTGCCGGTACCCTCAACACAGCCTACATCATGGGTATGGGTCTCGCAATGAAACAGGCGGTTGATCATATTGACAAGATGAACACTTACGTCCGTGGCCTTCGTGATAAACTTGAAGATGCGATCTCTAAGCTTCCTGACACTATTGTGGTGGGACCAAGAGAGATGCGTACCCCTAATACGGTTTTAATATCTTTACGTGGTATTGAAGGTGAATCGATGCTTTGGGATTTGAATAAAGCAGGCATCGCCGCTTCAACGGGTAGTGCTTGTGCTTCCGAGTCACTTGAAGCCAATCCGGTGATGAGTGCTATCGGTGAAGATCCTGAACTTGCTCACACAGCGATTCGTCTGAGTCTGTCACGTTTTTCTACAGAAAAAGCGATTGACTATACGATAGAGCACTTTATCAAAGCTACAGAACGTCTTCGTTCTATCTCTTCAACATACTCTTACACAAATGTCGTAGAAGTAGGGTAATGTAAGGTGGAGTATATCTTACATGTAAGAGTGCTTGAGAATAAAAAACGTAGCTACAGAATAACGGCTAAAGATGAAGACGAAGCTAAAGAGCGTCTTCTAACACGTCTCGCTCCAAAAGAGCGTGATGGGGTTATTGTTGATTCTATTGAAATCGATCCTGCCTCATTGGGAAGTGAAGAGCCTTATGGAATTTTTCTAAATGATAATGATTAAACTCACAGCTAAGGAATCAGAATTGAATAAGATGTAAATCTTAGGGATTGCTATTTTAGTTCTAGTCACACTATTTTATGAGGAGCATAGCCTTAGCTACGCGACGATTAAAATCGTTTGACTAGGGCTAAAAGAGTACGCTAAGATTTATGTTTTATTTAATTTTGATTCCTAAAGCACTTTAAAAAAACGATATCACTTAAGGAGTCTGTCGAATGAGTATAGAAACTAAGATTAAAGAGAATCTTCTTCAAGAGATTTATACCAATATAGACAAAATGTATGATTTTATGGCCCAGCATTATGTTTTGAGTGAAGATCATGAAGATCTTATTATTAAACATCTCAATAAGATGAAAGATCAGTTTCATCTTATCTCAGAGCACAGCAAGCTCTCATAGTCATGCCACATCATATTGTCGTAGAAAAACTATGCTCTTGTGCTAAAAAACATGCTCTTGAGCAACTTGTTACATGTAATGATAGAGATGATGCTTACGATCAAGCCGTAGAGATTGCGACAAAATGCAATGAGATGTTTTGTGGAAAACATGGATTTAATGTAGAAGAGGTGAATGAACACTATGTCATTTCAGTTGAGACGGGTGGCTTTGAAGAAGTCTGTGAACTCTAAAATTAAAGGAAGATAGTTTGGAATATCATGTTGTAGTAGAGAAGATGTGTGGATGTGCTAAACGCAAAGGTATGCCACAAATAAAGACCTTTGATGATCAAGAAAATGCGATGCGTGTCGCAAGAGCGTGGGCGCAAGAGCTCAATGAGACTTTTTGCGGAAAGCATGAGTTTGATGTCGTTCCTGTTGATGACAATTTTGTCATTGCAATGAGTGAGGGTAGTTACTAATGTCAGAGATGTTCTTCTATTGTCAGGATTGTGATGCTAAGATAACGCTAGATCAATTAGGATTGCTTAATGAAGGACAATGTCCTACATGTAAATCGACACTCGGTTTTTCATCGGTTCCAAGAGATGATAATGATGGTTTTGAAGAGGCAGTTGTTTTAAACGATACTGACTTTTTAGAAAAAAATTTCTAAAGGACTACAATGACGATGCCTCCGATGCTTTACGGCACTGCGTGGAAACAAGATCAAACAGCCCGTTTAGTGATGCAGGCTCTTCAGGCCGGCTTTCAAGGCATTGACACAGCATGTCAACCCAAACACTATAATGAAGCACAAGTGGGCGAAGGTATTGTCTCTTCGGGTGTTGCACGTGAGAATATCTTCATACAGACAAAGTTCACACCTATAGCAGGACAAGATCCTAAACGTGTTCCCTACGATCCAAGCTTGCCTTTAGATGCTCAAGTAGCAATGTCGTTTAAAGTGTCTCAAAATAACTTACATGTAAAGACAATTGATTCATATTTACTACACTCAAGCATGATGCCAATGCAAGCGCTGATGCAGATCTGGCGAGCCATGGAGAAGATTTCAGATGAGGGTGGGGCGAAGCAGATTGGCTTAAGTAACTGTTATGACATACAAGTGCTAAAACGACTTTATGATGAAGCTAGGGTGAAGCCATCTGTAGTACAGAATCGTTTTTATGATGAGAGTGGCTATGATGTTGAGATTAGAAAATTTTGTAAAGAAAATACGATTGCTTATCAAAGTTTCTGGTCGCTTACGGCAAACCCACATGTACTTAATAGCAGCCAGCTGAATCGCGCGGCACAAAAATATGCTAAGAGCAATGAGCAGATTTTTTACCGATTTTTAATACAGATCGGTATTACACCGCTTAATGGAACAACGTCGCTGCAACACATGAATGAGGATGTGGATATTTTTGACTTTTCACTTGACTCTTCTGAAGTCGATGAGATTTCACTCCTTCTTAGAGTTTAAGTCTATTAAAAAGGAAATCTATGAGTCTATCAGAAAAAACTATTGAAACGGTAAAATCGTCAGCTGCTCTCGTGGCTGAAAACTCTGAGTCAATCACCTCTCGTATGTATGAGATTCTTTTTGAAAATTATCCAGATACTAAGGAACTTTTTAAAGATGCAGATCCTGATCAATATAAAAAACTTGCAGCTGCCATTAGCGCGTATGCTGCAAATATTGATAATCTTAATCTCTTGTCACAGAGTCTTGAAACAATAGCGAAGAGCCATGTCAAAGCTAAAGTAAAACCAGAGCACTATCCACTTGTTGCTGTCGCTTTTCTTGGAGCGATGCAAGATGTTTTAGCTGATGCGGCGACAAAAGAGGTGTTGCTAGCGTGGAAAGATGCCTACCTCTATTTAGCCCATATTCTTATTGTCCGCGAGAAAAAGCTTTATCACCAGCAATAAACACGGTTTCGTCCGAGTTCTTTAGCTTTATAGAGTCCTTTATCTGCATTACTAAGGAGTTGATCAAAATTAATTTTACTGTTTCTTGGACTGCTGACTCCAAAAGAACAGGTCATTGATTTTATGCTCGTGAATGGAGTTGAAGCAATACTTTTTCTGAGTTTTTCAGCAATATCATGAGCTATTCCTAGATCGATTGTACGAACGACAATAAGGAACTCTTCACCGCCCCAACGTGCAAAAAGGTCACCTTTACGTATTTGTGGCTTAATTAATGCCGAGAGCTCTTTGAGTGCGACATCACCAATATTATGACCATACGTATCATTGATATCTTTGAATTTATCAATGTCTATAATAATAACGGAGTAGTTATTATTATAAGGGTTTTTTCCCTCAATTTTTTCCATTAGACCGCGACGATTCATGATGTCTGTCAATGTATCAGTTGTCGCAACAGAGCGTAAAATTTTATTGGTGTGTTTGAGCTCTATCTGTTTTTGATTGAGTTGTCTTAAGAGATGATTGAAGAATTTTGTTACAACACCGACTTCGGTATCGCGCTCTTCATGGATTTTAGCTTGGTAGTTGCCTGTATTCATAATGCGTATAATACTTTCAATGGTGTCAATCCACGGTAGTTTTGCATTGTGTTCCGCAACATTGAGACCAATGACCTCATGACGAAGTGAGACACGAAGGCTATTGATATAGAGTAAAAAACTAAATAAGATTAAGCCAGAAACAAAAGCAAATACAAATGCCACAGTAATACCGCTTAACTGAATGCCAATGAGATTAAGTCGACTCATACCTTCAGGAAGATTTGCAAAAAAACCGACGGCAAGTGTTCCCCAAGCCCCTGAAAATCCATGAATACTAATAACACTTAAGGGATCATCAATTTTAAATTTAAGGGGGTAGTCGGTTAGCTCCTCTTGTGTTATACTTTGTTATGAGTCGGTCAAAAAAGAATATAACGGAGAATAAGGCACTAATTTCAGGGGAAGATTATCCACGAACCTACAGAGAATTTGTGT
>JAYEGP010000040.1:0-5551 GCA_034659135.1 Campylobacterota bacterium | reverse complement strand
ATCAAAATGATAGAGGATTAACAATGAAAAGAAGTTGGGTTTCACTGGCTGCAGTAGCGGCATTGGCGGTAGGTTTTACAGGATGTGATGATGACAGTTCATCAACTAAAGGGGTAAAAGCTACAAAAGTTGAGTTTATCGGCATGGCAGCACCTACAACACATGATGAGATGGCATCAGCATATTCAGCTGCAAAAGTACGTGTTTATACTACAGATACAGACTATGAAGAGCATGATCTTTCATATAATACACTCTTCAATATTAAAGATAAAGTAGGTACAAACCCGCACCAAGCAGGGCAACTTTATAATGCTAAGATGGAACCGATCATGGATCCAATGGGACAACCGGCACTTGCTGAAACACCCGATGGAAACAGTCTTCTCAATGTAGGTGGAAATCTTTATATGGTGTCTCATTTAGAGTATGACTGGTTATTAAGTGATGGATCTAAAGCTTGGAAAGTAGAAGGTTGGTATAGCCGTATGCCAATGAACATGCTTTTAACCTCTATTTCTCAAAATTCAGAGACAGGTATGCTCGAAGCGACAGAACAAAAAGCGATGGATTTTTCAGGTGTTGATGGTCTTTGGATTCCATGTTTTGCATCACAAACGCCTTGGAATACGCACTTAGGTTCAGAAGAGGATTATGATCTCTATTTTACAGCGGGTGTGAGTGAGAGCAGAACACAAGCGGGTATTAAAGCCTTAAGTGAAGTGTACTTCTCTGGTGAAAAAACAGCAAACCCATATCACTACGGGTATATTCCAGAAGTTACTGTGACAAAAGATGGTGATTACGATATTGTAAAACATTACAGTATGGGTAAAGGGACATGGGAAATGGCTAAGGTGATGGGTGATTCTAAAACAGCTTATTTTGGAGATGATGGCTCAAATGTTGGTCTCTTCATGTATGTTGCTGATAAATCAAAATCATTGACTGCCGGTACACTCTATGCTGCAAAATGGAATCAAGTATCATCTGCTAACGGTGGTAGTGCTAATTTAACATGGATGAAACTGGGTCACTCTACAGATGCAGAGGTTAAA
Source organism: Campylobacterota bacterium (assembly GCA_034659135.1). Taxonomy (GTDB): domain Bacteria; phylum Campylobacterota; class Campylobacteria; order Campylobacterales; family Sulfurimonadaceae; genus S010-53. The sequence continues at coordinate 4,493 of JAYEGP010000040.1, read as the reverse complement.
GGCTGGGCAGACAAGTATACATTTAGTGATATCTTTGAGCACCTGGCAGAAGTTGATGAAAATACAGAAATCCCTGCTGGATACAAAGCGATTAAAGCAGGCTCTACAAGTATTGAGTATATCAAACTAATTGATGGTATGGAAAAGGTAGCGGCATTTCTTGAGCCACGTCGTTACGCGGCATGGTTAGGTGCAACGACTGAGTTTAATAAAATGGAAGGTATCGCGGCAAACAATGCTGATAAAAAAGTCTATATGGCGATCTCTTACCAACAAAAAGGGATGCTAGAAGATTCAAGCTTCCCGGTTGATGATATTAAACTTCCTGAAAACTACTGTGGTGCGACATTTCAGCTTGACTTAGAAGGCGGTGTGAAAGATACGGACGGTAATGCTATCAATAGTGACTATGTTGCTACACATATGTTTGTTCCAGAAGGTCTTGCAGGTGTTGAAATTGCAGCGGATGCTAATGGTAATACCTGTCATGTTGATAAAATTGCCAATACAGACAACGTAACATACTCTGAAAAAATGCGTACAGTATTTGTAGGTGAAGATAGTGGTACCCATACAAACAACTTTGTTTGGGCATACAATATCGATACGAAAACACTTTCTCGTCTTGCTTCTATGCCAGCGGGTGCAGAGTCTACAGGTCTTCAAGTGGTTGATAACATGAATGGTCACGCCTACATCATGGGTAATGCACAACACCTTGCAGATTTTACAAAAACAACTCCTGATGCTCTTAAAACAGCTCTTGATCCTAAGATCGATAAGTTCAACGCTCCGTTTGGATACATCGGTGGGATGCCAGGTCTTAAATAATCCAGATCTTCTTTCGAGGTTTTACCTCGAAATCCCTCTGCAAAAACTAAAAAGGAATTTTTTATGAAACATAATGCTCTTACTTTATTTTTTTCGGGTGGATTTTTAGCCATAGTCTTACTAGGGTGCGACAGCAGTTCGGCACAGATGCCAGAAAAAGAGAGTGAAGTGGTCGAAAAAAAACCACTCATTGGAGAACTGCGCAGTCGTACACTTTTTGATAATCCTTATGCTAATGTCCCTGCACAGTGTTATATTGAGACATCCTATGGTACGCAAAATGCCTGTCTCTTTTGTCATACCAATGCTCCTGCACGTTTAGGATTGGGAAATACTATTCCTCAAGCAGGTGCGAGTTCTTTTATCGGTGACTTACAACTCGAATACGCTTTTGGACCTGCTAATAAATATGTTGTCTCTGCAAATATCAATCCGTGGGAAAATACACTTTTTCCTCACAAGCTGGATTTGGCTGTTGAAGAGGCTGGTATTGATACTACAAAATGGGATATGCAGGCGTATATACGAAGTGATAACTGGAGTGAAGCTTTTGCGAAACGTTTAGGAAGTCTTAAAGAGTGGGATAGTGGGTATTCGCATCAGTATCGTCTTTTTCCAGCGCTCAATCCTGCTAACCTTCCTGCTGATAGCGATGGTTATGTACGAACAGCAGATGATAATGAGACATTTTTTAAAGATGCAAAGGGGAAAAATACAGGCTGGAGATCCGTGAACTTTATGCCTTATGGAATCTTTACACCCCATACCGGAAGTGTATCGGGTATCTATATCCGTCTTAAAGAGATCTTTATGCAAGATGATAAAGGTGTCGCAAATATTGAGACCTATAGTCAAAACCTTGAGCTTTTAGAACGTGCTATTCAAGATCGATTAGAGGTGAATGATCCAGAGTACTTTTATGGTCAAGCCTCTTCTATCAAAGTAGATCGAGGGCTCTATCCCTTAGGCACTGAGTTTGCGCATCCGCTTCATTATGTGGATGTTGATGCAGATGGAAGTGATTTAAGTATCAGTCCGTTTCCGGGAAATCGTAGTCGACGCGTTAAAGAGATTCGTTACATGTACAAATGGAAGATGCACTATCCGGGCGAAGCGGCGATGAAAGAAGAAGATGGGCCGCTTTACTATAATGCCAAAGAGGGGTGGATGGATAATGGCGCAGGATGGCATATGAGCGGTTTTATCGAAGATAAGGAGGGCTCACTACGTGCGCAGACTCCAGAAGAGTTACTTCAGTGTGTCGGGTGTCATAGTAGTACCTATGGGTTTGAGCCTGAGCAGTTTAGTTCAGGAACAGGAAACACTATCGATACCACATGGGCATTTCCTCGAAAATTTGCCGGTGATTTAGGTTGGAAAGAGATGGATTATTTAGGATATGAAGCCTTACATGTAAGCGAGAATAAGACGGCAGGTAAGGCACATCGTGGAGATCCTATTAACCGCAATGCTCAAAAAGGAGAGTATCGATATTTCCTTGAACATGTTGTGGGTGCGAGTCTGTATGGGGTCATGCCAGCTTCTATGGAGCGCTATATTCAGAGTGTTATTCAAGAGTCAAATGGCTACAGCAGTGATTGGCCTTCACTTGATACATCATCACCTCAAACGCTTAAGGCGATTCAAGAAAATCGTCTGAAACTCATGCGAGAATTTACCGCTAAAAAAGATTATCTCGATAATCAGGGATATATTCAACCAGCGCTTTTGTTTCCAACCTTAAAAGAGAGTCTCCTTGGAGCTAAAGCGTACCGAAAAGTAGTAGCAACACAGCGTTTTACAGAAGGAAAAGATGTTTTTAGTGAGACGATATTTACCTATCGTTATTACCGTGATGTCAATGAGAGTTATACCCATGCTGATGATATAACACCTTATGTCCAAGGGGAGGTTATTACCGATCGGCCTTATGAACGTCGAGAGATATTAACCAAGGGCGTAGGAACGACAACCACACTTATTGATCCTAATCTCTCTTTTGAAGAGGGCGGCACTTATGATCCTGAATACTTGCCACTTTTTGTTCCGAATGCTTTTGAAACGAAATAGCTTCTGATTACGTTATAGTTTCAGTAGATGGAGACTCTAATGAACTATAATACAATTTTACAAGAGATATATGACGAGATTCAACCCCTGTTTGGTGAGGGGAAAGTGGCTGATTATATCCCGGCACTCGCCAAGGTTGATCCTCATCAATTTGCCATGTCATTAACGCTCTTTGATGGATCACAGTACAACATAGGTAGCACCGACAGACTTTTTTCAATACAGAGTATCTCTAAAGTGTTCACTTTTACTTTAGCACTCAAGCATTATGGCTTTGATTTTTATCAACGTATTGGACGTGAACCCTCAGGTGATCCCTTTAACTCCCTCGTACAGTTAGAGTATGAGAGTGGTATCCCCCGAAACCCTTTTATCAATGCGGGAGCAATTGTTGTGACGGATGCGCTCATGAGCCAGTTTCAAGGAGCAAGTCTCTCTTACGAGAAAACACGTGCTTTTATGCGTAATATTTCAGATAATCCTACCATTACAAGTGACACGGTCGTAGCCTCTTCGGAGATGGAATGTGGTTTTAGGAATTTGGCACTTGCCAATTTGATGAAGAGTTTTGGTAACCTTGAAAATGATGCCTACAGTGTGGTCAAGACCTATTTTAATAACTGCGCGATTGAGATGAACACGAAGATGCTTTCACGTGCCATGCTCTACCTTGCCAATCATGGGAAAGACCCCATAAATGGAAATGTTTATATTACGCCCCAACAGGCGAAACGTATCAATGCTGTGATGCTAACCTGTGGACATTATGACGCTTCGGGTGACTTTGCTTATCGTGTTGGACTACCGGGTAAAAGTGGTGTTGGCGGGGGCATTGTTGCCATCATCCCAGGCAAGATGGGAATTAGTGTCTGGTCCCCAGCTTTGAACGAGCAGGGCAATTCACTAATCGGTACAAAGGCTTTAGAGCTTTTTACAACCAAAACCGGTGACTCAATCTTTTAAAATAGAGGAAAACAGATGAATCGACTTAAAAATCAGACGGCCTTGATCACGGGAGCGACTTCAGGGATTGGAAAAGCATCCGCTAAAGCTTTAGCGAAGATGGGAGTTAATCTTATTATCAGCGGACGCAGAGAAGAGAAGCTACTCAAGTTACAAGAGAAACTTGAGACTAAATATGAGATAAAGGTTTTGACACTCACATTAGATGTGAGGAATCAAAAAGAGGTAGAAGAAAAACTGACGAAAGTTCTTAAAAAACAGACCGTGACTATTTTAATAAATAGTGCAGGACTCGCCCTTGGACTTGATAAAATTGATTCAGGGAAATTGAGTGATTGGGAGGGGATGATTGATACCAACATCAAAGGTCTGCTATATGTCAGTCGTCTCGTGATAGCGCACATGCGACAAAACAGATACGGTCATATCATCAACATCGGCTCCATCGCGGGTGTGATGACCTATCCTGGTGGTAATGTGTACTGCGCCACAAAATCGGCAGTGCATGCCTTGAGTGAAGCGATGAATATCGACCTTCTTGGCACCAATATCAGAGTTTCCAATGTGGCACCTGGAGCGGTAGATACAGAGTTTTCAAAGGTGCGCTTTCATGGCGATGAAAAGCAAGC
>JAYEGP010000039.1:0-5562 GCA_034659135.1 Campylobacterota bacterium | reverse complement strand
TCATTATGACAATTTTGACATTTTTTATCGGCACTGTCAAACAGCGTATGACCATAGCCTTTACCCGTATGATACTCTGATTCTGCTACGGTAGCCACCGCATTACGCTTCTCCCCAGTATAATCAATATAGTCTATCGAGCCATCGGGCTGAATCTCCTGATCCCCTAACTGTGGGCCACTTGGTGAGGAAGAACTTCCACACCCACTTAACAATAACGTCGCACTCACACTGAGCGCTATGAGATAATACTTCATTCTCATAAATCTACCTTTGCTCTAAAAAGATTAATTACAGTATAGTCAATTCATCACACTTTTTAGACATTTGAGTTCACTTTTTCTTATATATTACCCTAAGGTTACGTTTTGTAATACATTAAGATTTCTTATATAGGTTGGGATAATAATGATTATTCGATATACTTTCATCAACCCTTACATGTAAAGAGTATTATGCGTTCCCCTAAAGGTTTTGGAAAAAACTATTTTACCTTAGCAGCCATACAGGCCACTGTCTCACAAAAGACGATGCACTCACAGTGCAGTGCCATGCAAGCGAACTACCATGTAAAGCATAATGATGAAGAGAGTCTGGAAGAAGAACAAGAACACGAACTCCTTCTCTCTCTCATTCAAGAGAGCTCCAAGGCCTCGCACTGTAGTTGTTTTTGCAGCGCTCTTTCTCGTCAAACCATTAAAAACCAATCCTTTCAAAACTATGATATTCCTCAATTTCTCCGTACCAATTCTGTAAGTTCACCACCTACTCTTACTGCTTCTTAAATTACTATCAAAAAAAATAAGGAAATTTATGTCAAAAAAAAATCAACTCTCACTACTATTAGTTTTAGCCTTACATGTAAAGGCTGATGAGCTCAAAGAGATCACCATCTCTGCCACGCAAGAAGAGAGTGTTTTTAGCTCTCAAAAATATGAAAACACCCAAGAGATTCGCAATACCCTCCCCTCTAACATGATCTCAAGTGCGAACACTTCGGGTATCAAGATCGATGGGGCAACATCCGACTTCACCTCCATCTACTGGAACGGTATCAAGGTAATCGATCCTAGCAGTATCAATGCCTATCCTACTTTTATGAACTACGGCAGAAACAGCAGTGAAAACCTGAGTGTGGATGGTTCTCGCATTAACTACAGCTCTTCTAATGAAAACGCCCTCGAACTTCAAATCGGAGAGAACAGCTACTCAAAAGCACGTGCTAGTGCCATGATCGAAACAGAGAACACCACTCACAACATCAAAGCAGAAGACTTCTCAAACAAAAACCGCAGCGCTTACTCCAACGAGCGAAAAACGGACTCCTCTGAAGAGAAAGATCGTGAAAGCAACTTTGCAATCAGCTACCTCTCACGTCTCAATCTTAATGACACTCTCAACTCAAAAATCGCTTACATGTATAAAAGTGTCCTGGGTGACTATGATGGGGGCTACCCGACAGACCCGAATGATAGCTCTGCTAAATTTGACACGCTTGCTCATGTCGGTGGTGTCGATTTTGGATACCTTCAAAACCACAATGAGCTCAAAGCCGATCTTCAATACACGGCCACCGACACAGAACATCAAGGGGCTTACCCTTCAGAGGCCGATTCAGAGGTGCTGCGTTTTGGTCTCAAAGGGGCAACAGACCTAGGAATTGAAAATCTATTAGCGAAAGCATCTCTCTATAGTGTCAAAGAGAAGGCAAAAATCCGTTCCGCATTTACCAATGCAGACGAAGAGCGTGACTATAATGATTATGCGCTTTCGCTGGGTTATACGTATGAAAATATCCTTCTCAATCTCGCTTATAACAGCTCTTATAAAGAGACAAACTCCTACTTAGCTACCCTCAAAGTGCCGATTATAAGCGGCTTTTCCCTCTTGGCAAAGTATGAGCTAAGCGGAGTCAATCCTACTATCATCCAAGAGACAAACCCTTATGGTGCTTCTAATGATGATCTTAAATCTCAAAATCTTGAACGGATCTCAGGTGGGCTCCTGTATGAAGAGCAAAAGCTTACATGTAAGCTTGAGTATTCTCAGATTAAAACGGATGATATGATTGTCTGGGTCAGTGATCCTGTAAGCTATGTAGGGCAGTACCAAAATGTCGAGACCAGTGAATATAACTTTTTACGCGCGGTACTTGATTATAACTTTTTAGAGGATTTTGCTCTCAATATTGACTACTCCAACATCTCAAATATCACCTCATCAAATGAAGCGCTACTCTACAATCTTCCCGAACATAAAGCCATTGCGAAACTGGAGTATTTTTCCATCATCAATGCCTACTTTTTAGCCTCATACAGTTCTGAGCAGAGCAGTTATTCAGGAGATGTTGACGCGGCAACGACTTACAATTTAGGTCTAGGGTACAATGTCAATGAACGTTTCGAAGTTCGCGCTGATATCTACAATATCACGGATGAATACGTTGAGTATGTGAAACACTATCCAGAATCCGGTCGTATTATTTCGGCAGGGATTAACTACACGTTCTAGGAGTTTTTTTGAGTATCAGAATCTTTTTTATCATCGCTCTTTTGATACTCACACTTGACGCCAAAGAGCGTATTGTCTCTTTAAGCCCAGGAATCACGGAAACGCTTTTTGCACTGGGTGTCGGTGATGAGGTAGTGGGTGTTAGCGCCTACTCGACCTATCCTAAAGCGGCGCAAAAACTTCCTGTTGTAGGCAGTTATAGCACCCCCACTTTAGAAAAGATCATCGCGCTCTCTCCCACACTCGTCATTGCGCAAGACTTTAATACTAAAACCCTGCGCCATCTTGAAAAGTTCAATATCGAGACGCTTAGTCTCACTATGAGAACTCTAAAAGATATAAAACATTCCATTAACTCTATCGCACAGAGACTTTCATGTGAAGCGGAGGGAAAACGCCTTATCGATACTATCAACAGTGCGATGCTAGAGGCAAAACAGTCCCAAAAAACTCATAGTGTCCTGATCGTCTACGGACTCCAAGAGGATCTGCGAAACGGCATCTATGTCGCAGGCCATGATATCTTTTTTGAAGATATCATTGTCCTCAGTGGCAACACCAATGCCTACACTCAAGACTTTTCTGGCCAACCGGTCTTAAACTACGAAAACCTCATCGCACTCAATCCCGAACAGGTGATTATCTTGCATTCCCATCAGACGGGTTCTCATATCGATATCCAAAAAGCCTTAAAAAACTGGCATCAGGTTCCCATCAAAGCGGCGAAAGAGAGACGTATCTCTATTGTCGATGCGGATTATATTCATATTCCCTCCCATCGTGTGGCTTTGAGTATCCGCCGTCTGAGTGAAGAGATGCGCTATGATTAAGATCGAAACCCTTACATGTAAGTATGATGAAGAGCCTATCTTAGAGAATCTCTCCTTACATGTAAAACGTCATCTCAGTATTTTGGGTGCGAATGGTGCGGGAAAAAGCACCTTGGCAAAAGCGCTCTGTAATCTGATCGATTTTGAGGGAACGATCGTGCTAGATGCTCATGACATAAGAAGCTTATCCCCACAGAAATTGGCTCAAACCATCATCTACATCCCCACGAAACTCGAGGTTTATGATCCCTATATCTCAGTTTTTGACTTTGTACTTTTGGGACGTTTTCCCTATAAAAAGAGTTTATTCGAATACAGCAAAGACGATAAAAAACGTGTCTCTAGCAATCTTGAGCTACTGAATCTAGAGCATTTAAAAGAGCATACTCTTTCCTCCCTTAGCTCAGGAGAGCAGCAACTTGTCTTAATTGCTCAAGCCTTAACCCAAGAGAGTAAGATCATCATCTTTGATGAACCGACCGCCAATCTTGACCCTAGCAATGCCAAAATCATTGCCAAGCATATCAAACTCCTTAAAGAATCGCACCATGTCATCTTAATCACTCATGATCTTCATCTGGCTTGCTACATTGACAATCCTGTGCTGTTTATCTCCAAAGCGACAACAGAGTACTTTGAGACAAGAGAGCACTTTTTTGATGCTGACACCTTAGAGAGACTTTACGGTGTAAGCTTTCATGATCTGGCAGTCGTCTATGAGTAAGTTTTTTGTCTGGGGTGTTTTAGGTACGCTCTTTATCCTCGCTCCTTTTATCGGCAGTGTCTCTTTACATGTAAACGAGATCTTTCATGCAGGGACGCTGAGCTCTGAGATCTTTTTTGAGCTTCGACTGCCGCGTCTGCTTTTGGCTTTTTTTGCCGGTATTATCCTGGCTCTGAGTGGACTGCTCTTTCAAACGCTGTTTCGTAACGCTTTGATGACACCCTACACCTTGGGTATCTCAAGCGGCGCCGTTTTAGGAGCAGGCGTCGCTATCAAACTGGGTTTGGGGAGTCTTCTCTTTGGTATCGCGGCGATCAGTCTGTTTGGATTTATAGGGGCTATGGCAACCATACTTTTACTCATTAGCCTCTCACGTTATATCAAACATGAGCAGAGTACTTCACTGCTACTTTTAGGGATTGCCCTCTCACTTTTTTATACGGCTTGCCTTATGATCTTGTTTTATATGGGAGATGCCTTGCAAAATGATATGCTTTTGCGTTTTAGTATGGGCTCACTCTCGGTGATAGGATGGGATCATCCCCTCACTGTCGCTTCTGCTTCAACACTGCTTTTAGCTGCGATCTATTTTTATCGTTTTGAACTTCAACTTATGAGCATCTCCGATGAGTCGGCGCGACTCAAGGGAGTCAATACCCAAGGCTTGACACTCAGACTCCTGATCATCGCCTCCTTTGCTATTGGGATATTAGTCAGTATCACAGGTCCTATCGGTTTTGTAGGACTGATCGTTCCGCATATTGTCGCCAAGCTCTACCCCTCAAGTGTCCCTAAACGTATCATCAAAACAGCCCTCTTTGGCGGATTTTTTCTCGTCTTTTGTGACATGCTGGTGCGCCTGATTCTCACTCAGAGTGAGCTGCCAATCGGGATTATCACCGCGCTAATTGGTGGACCATTTTTTATCTATCTTATCATCACGAAAGGACGATCATGACCTACATTCAATGGTTTGAAGAACATGCCCTAAAACATCAAAACATCGTTGAACAACTTCTGGCACACAACTACACAAAAGAGCAGATCATCGATTATTTTGATTTTGAGAACATGGTTAAAAAAGAACCGGACTTCTGTCTCCTCTATAAAGATCATAAAAAATGTCATGATATGGAGAGACTCAACTGTTATCTCTGTGCCTGTCCCAACTTCCGCTTTAAAGATGAGGGTATCAAAACTGTCGAGACAAAAACCCAATACAGTCTTTGCGATATTGACTCAAAAGATGGTGCGCAAGGTGTTTATGGCGATGCCATTCATCAAGACTGTTCAAAATGCGGGGTACCCCATCACCGAACTTATGTCGAAAAAAACTTTGACTTGGATTGGAAGAAGATCATGAAAGCGTGTCACGAATGAGACACTATCATTTAAGGGACAAGACGCCTGCTTCAAAAAGCTCAAGCCAAGTTTTTGTTTTTGAAAAAAAAGGTTTAATGATAAAATAGTTTTTGATGTAATTCAAAACAGAATAAG
>JAYEGP010000038.1:0-5608 GCA_034659135.1 Campylobacterota bacterium | reverse complement strand
CTTAGCTATACTTTCAATAAAAAATGGACACGAATGCAATATGATATTATCGTAGTCGGTGGCGGTCATGCGGGTATCGAAGCTGCACTCTCCTCGGCTCGTATGGGTAATAAGACACTTTTACTAAGCATTTTAGCAGAGCAGGTAGGTGCTACATCGTGTAATCCGGCTGTAGGGGGTTTGGCAAAAGGACATCTTGTTCGTGAGTTAGACGCACTTGGTGGTGAGATGGGACGTATTACTGATGAAGCGGGGATACAGTTTCGTATTTTAAATGCGGCCAAAGGTCCTGCTGTACGTGGAACTAGAGCGCAGATTGATATGGACCGTTACCGTATTATTGCACGAAATTTAGTCTTACATGTAAAGAATCTCGATCTGGTTCAAGAGATGGTTGATGATCTTATCATTGAAGATCATTCCGTTATCGGTGTTCGTACACAACTTTTAAATGAATATCGTGCCAAGAAGGTTATTTTAACAACGGGAACCTTTTTAAAAGGGGTCGTTCATATCGGTGAAATCACACAAGAAGCAGGCCGTTTTGGAGAGTTTTCAGCTAACAAACTTTCCAATTCACTTATCGACGCAGGCTTGAATATAGGCCGTTTAAAAACAGGCACCTGTCCACGTATTGACAGCTCGAGTATCGACTTTTCGGTTATGGAAGAACAGCCAGGAGATGATATACCCACACCTTTTAGTTTTCGTACCAGTAGAGAAGATTTTGCAAAAAACAAGGAGCAAGTTCCATGTTTTATCGCCTATACCAATGAAGAGACCCACAGTCTGATAGAGGGAAACTTTCACCGTGCACCACTTTTCACGGGTCAGATTGAAGGGGTGGGCCCACGTTACTGCCCTAGTATTGAAGATAAAATCAATCGTTTTCGTGATAAAGATCGCCATCATCTTTTTATAGAGCCTCAAACGGCGGAAAATACGGAGTGCTATATTAATGGTATGAGTACTTCACTGCCTCCTGATGTACAGCAGCAGATGATTCACTCTATTAAGGGAATGGAAAATGCGAAGATTGTACGTTATGGCTATGCGATTGAGTATGATTTTGTGGATCCAACAGAGCTAAAACATTCACTTGAGACTAAAAAAGTTAAAAATCTTTATCTAGCGGGACAGATTAATGGAACAACAGGTTATGAAGAAGCTGCGGCTCAAGGCTTAATGGCGGGAATCAATGCCTCACTTTCACTACAAGACAAAGAGCCTTTAGTCTTACGTCGTGATGAAGCCTATCTGGGTGTTTTGATTGATGATCTAGTCACCAAAGGGACAAAAGAGCCCTATCGTATGTTTACCTCACGCGCCGAGTATCGTCTGCTTTTACGTGAAGAGTCTGCGGATCTTCGTTTGAGTGCTTATGGCCATGAACTCGGATTATTGAATGATGGTGAATTTGCCAAAGTAGAGCTTAAACGAGAGCAAATCGCAGAGGGGATGGCACTTATCAATGCGACCTCTTATACACCCAACAAAGAGTTTATCAACTTTTTAGCAAGTATGGACGAAGAGAAGATCAACGACAGACAAAATGCACAGCAGATCATTGCGCGTAAAAGTTTTACTTTAGATAAATTGTCAAAGCTACTTCCTGAATTATCAAACTTCTCGCCCTATATTCAAGAAGAGATCTTAGTGGAAGCAAAATATGCGCGTTATGTCGAAAAACAGCATGAAGATATTGAGAAGATGAAAAAACTCTTACATGTAAAGATTCCAGAAGATTTTGACTTTACTTCAGTATCAGGACTCTCTAAAGAGATTGTTGAAAAATTTCAAACCTTTAATCCTCCGACACTACAAGCCGCATCACAGATCAGTGGCGTGACACCGGCAGCGATCGATATTTTACAAATCTATATTAAAATGGCTGCAAAAAATAGAAAAGTGTGATAACACAAAGTTATCACATTTATTAAAAATAGCCTAAAATGCTTCAAAATGACACACTTGGTGTCCGTTCATTTCTAAAAGAAACCTTAACTTTATAAGCGATTAATACTTTTTAAAGTAACATTACTCGTAAAATTTCACATAAGTGAGAGTAGTATGAATAAAAGTAGAAGAGGTTTCATCGGGGCAGCATTTGGTGCTGTTGCCGGTGTCGGTGCAGTCGCGTCACTTGTCGCGATGAAAAAAACTTGGGATCCACTTCCAAGTGTTATGTCTGCTGGTTTTACCACAGTTGATGTAAGTGCATTAGAAGAAAATAAACTTGAAGTTGTTGTCTGGCGTGGTAAACCTGTATTTATTTTAAAATACAGTGCGGATATGGCACCAACAGAAGGTCGTAATGTTAAAGTTGGCGATCATTACTTTTCGGTAATGATCGGTCTATGTACACACCTTGGTTGTATTCCAGCATATACAGGTGAAATGTTTAAATGTGCATGTCATGGTGGAGAGTTTACTGCTGATGGTGTTAACACATTTGGTCCTCCTCCACGACCTTTGGATATTCCTCCATTTAAAGTCGATGGTATTACTTTGGTCCTCGGTGAAGAGGGTGAAGAGTATAAAGCCATGACGGCGAAAGTGTAAGGGAGGCATTATGGCAGAATTTAAAAAAGCTGACTCGATGCTCGAGTGGTTTGACCAACGTTTAGGTGTTATCGGTTTCACTAAAGTGATGATGACAGAGTATTGGATTCCAAAAAATATTAATTTCTTATGGGCAATGGGTGTCGTTATCACGGTATTATTTAAGATTTTATTGATTTCTGGTATCTTTTTATTGATGTACTATAAGCCAGATGTTAATATGGCATTTGACAGTGTAAACTTTACAATTATGCAAGATGTGGCTTATGGATGGCTCTTTAGGCATGTACATGCAGTGGGTGCTTCGGTCGTCTTTTTGGTGATCTACATTCACATGTTTACGGGTATTTACTACGGTTCTTATAAAAAAGGTCGTGAAATGATCTGGATTTCAGGAATGCTTCTATTTGTTCTTTTCTCAGCAGAGGGATTTTCAGGTTATATGCTTCCGTGGGGTCAGATGAGTTACTGGGCAGCCTATGTTATTACTGAGATTTTTGGTGGTATCCCTCTTATTGGAGATGAACTTGTTATCTGGATTCGTGGTAACTTCTATGTTGCGGATGCGACATTAACACGTTTCTTTATGTTACATGTATTGTTGATTCCTTTGGCAATTCTTGGTGCGATTGTATTTCACTTTTACGCACTTCGTTTTCCTCATGTTAATAATGAAGATGGTGAGTTCTTTGACTTTGATGAAGAAGCTGAAAAATACAAAGCGGGCGATAAAAAAGGTTCAAAGGTTATTCCTTTCTGGCCAGTGTTCTTATCTAAGGACTTTATGGTTGTCGGTTTCTTTATGATTTTCTTCTTTTATCTAACATTCTATCACTACGGTTTTGCGATGGATGCGATTAACTTTGATAAGGCGGATGGTCTTAAGACACCAGCTCATATCTATCCTGAGTGGTATTTCTTATGGTCGTATGAGGTTTTACGTGGTTTCTTCTTTGATATCGCAGGAATTTCAGGTAAAGATCTAGGTCTGATCGCCTTTGGTATCGCGAATGCTATCTTCTTTTTCTTGCCGTGGCTAGACCGTTCTCCAATGGTCAAACCAGCAAATCAACGTCCTTACTTTAAGTACTGGTTCTGGATTTTGATGGTCGATTTGATTATCTTGACGATTTATGGAAAACTTCCTCCAACCGGTGTCAATGCATGGGTAGGTTTCTATTCATCAATGGTATTCTTAATTCTATTTGCTGTACTTCCGGTGATTACATCGATGGAAGCAAAAAAAGTAGGGGGTAAATAATGAAAGAGATGAAAATATTAGCAACGATTATTGCCCTAGTAGCAGTAACGTATTATGGTATTGAGCCATATGCTCACCATGTTATGCATCCTGAGCCTGAGCCTGCAGATTATAAGTTTAGCGATCTTAAAAATGTAGATACCTCACTCGTTGGTAACGTAGAAAATGGTAAAGCTCAAGTTGAGATGAACTGTATCGCATGTCACTCAATTGAAGCAGCAGGCTATCCTGCGATGATGAGTGATGTTGATTCAGCTGCATCTTACGGTGTCGTTCCACCCGATTTGAGTAGTGCTGGGCACATATATGAAACAAACTATTTAGCAAACTTTATATTTGATCCGGTAACGGCATCAAATTTATCTCATAAATATCCAGCGGGAGGCGATAAAATGCACCCAATGCCAGCTTATAACTGGATGCCAGCGCAAGATATTATGGATATGGTAGCTTATCTTCAGAGTATTCCTAAGAAGACTTATGAGACAAGCAAAGAAGAAAATCGTGCTGATTTTATAGATGCATGTGGACGTTGTCACCCTATGGCTTACGCAGGAATTGAAGCACGTACACCAGGTGATGTTGCAAAAGCGTACTTAGGTGCAACACCACCAGATATGTCTCAATATATCAAAAGTCGTGGACGTCATTATCTTGAAAACTTTATTAATGATCCTCAACGTCTTTTACATGGAACAGGTATGCCTCGTGTTGGTTTGACGGAAGAAGCACAAGCTAATGTTGTTACTTATATGGAAGAGATCGGAGATGCTAAAAAAGCAGATCGTGAATCTCTTGGTTGGAAAGTAATGCTTTACATGTTAGTATTTGCTATCTTTGCATTACTATGGAAAAATAAAATTTGGAAAGATCTGCACTAAGGTGCGGCTCTTCATTAAGGAGTGATAATGATTAAAATATTAACCTTGACAGCACTTTTAGGTGGAGCACTTTTTGCAACAGATACCTTAGCTATTAATATGGCTAAAAGTGAAAATGGTCTTAATAACATTCAAAAAGGTTTTCTCTATAACTCTATGCCACTGGTTCGTAATGGTGTTAAAGAGGTACGTGAAGCCAATAAAATGTTTCATAATACAGAAGAGACACAAAAATATCTTCCAAAAGATAAGCAACATATGAAAAATATCGCTTTTAATGCGGCAACTCGTATTAATAGTGCAGCTGATGAGATGGAAATCTATCTAGCAGAAAAAGAGATGGGTAAAGCGCAACAAGCCTATTCTCATATTATTAGTGCATGTTCTTCATGTCATGCAGTAGTTCGCGGCTGGTAAGCCTGCGAATACTGTCATGCTAACCCCTGTTTTACCTTACATAAATTTAAAATAATTTTTCTATTGCTCTATCACTTTCTTAGTAGTTAGAATTCTTCTTTATGACTCTTGTCTTTTAATAACTTAAAATAAAAACCTTATTAAATAGCCTAAAATAAAGCATTTGATAAAAATATAACATTAGAAATTTTTATGAAAATAGCTTTGTCAGTTTAATCTAAACTGTGAAGAATAAAATATTTTATAACGCTTTATAGAAAATAATAGAGTAAAAGTGTGTAAATTAGTAATTTTTGTCAATATAAGCTAGTAATTTAAACTTTATTTAAAAAAAAGTCCTATAACATGGTGAGGTTAACAAAAGTTGTCTTCTCATAAAGGAGGCCGTGCTGAGCGTCGTAGTGACACTCTAACGGAGGCACATTAAGTGTGTCGAGAAGATGGTTACACAAAAACAGGAGAAATGAATGAAAAAATTAATGGTATC
>JAYEGP010000037.1:0-23615 GCA_034659135.1 Campylobacterota bacterium | reverse complement strand
CCATCATCACCGACTAAGATATAACCGACTACAGGCAGTTGCGAAACATTTTTTCCTAGGTGTGTTTTTAGATTAAGTTCAACATCGATAGCGTTGTTTAGATAATCTGCCTGCCCTGAACCAAAAAGATCAACTTCTCCTGAATCAAATTTGACGGCATTAAAGTGCATTAAATCTTCTTTATACTCAAAAGCGGTATAGGCCTCATTGATTTTGATACCATTTTTAGCATAACTAGGGAGTGCAAAACTTGCAAGCGAAGGAATTGTATTGACAAAGGCAAGAACATTATTTAAAAGCACATAATCCTTAATGCGTGTATCATCGATCCTAGCCACACCTCTGAATTTATCTAGTGAGCCTTTAACAGCAAAAGAGAAACTTCCCCCTTCATGCTCTGAGAGTGAGAGAAAATGATTCATAAAGTTATCATTGAAATGTTGTCCATACAGATAAAATTCATCCTTATGCATCTCTAGGCCTGCACCGCCTTTTTTATAGATGATTGAAGCAAAAACATCATCATCTTTTGCATTGATTTTCAAGGTATCAGCTAGCGCCTTTCGCTCTTTGGAAAAGTAGATATAACTATCTATGGCATGAAGTGTGAAAGGCATACTACCCTTAGATTCAGTACGGTTATGATCTTGAATAAAATCAACAAAGGCAGAGAGGTTCATACCAACATCCTTACATGTAAGCGCTATACTATTGTCAATCGAGATGTTGAGATCGTTATTGACATTGATATAGGTACGTTGATTTTCATAGTTGCCATAAAAATCATAGTGATACTGAGGCAGGTTGTTTTGGACTAAAAAAGGGTAGTGATAATCAATGATACCCGCGAAGTAGAGTCCTTTACGCTTGAGTGTTTTTCCAATATGCAGAGAGCCTTTAGAGATATTGTAATCTTGCATCAACTTAGAGTAGGGTTCAAGTTGTGAAATATCAGGAATACTCAACTCCCACCCCTCCCTAAAGGTTCGTATTGAAAAATCGAGACGAGGAATGGAGACATCGATATTTTTTTCTTCAAACGAGAGCAGCAAAGGAATAGAAGCTTCATAAGAAAGTATATCTCCTATCTTATCATTTTTAACAATGATGTTATCAAGCTGAAAACTTCCATTTGAATCAGAAAATGAGAGTTTTCCATTAAGATTAGATTGAAGATCATTATTTAAGACAAAGCCACTCTCTTTTACATGTAAGGTTTCTTGGTTGATGCTAGTATCAAATTTACTGATCGTTAGTGGCAAGGTTGCATAGCTCCAACTTGAATTATGCTCACTTATAATGGAGAGATTTTCATCATACAAGAGCTTTACATGTAGGTGTTCTTGATTGAGTTGGAGATTAAATAGATCAAGTTTTACTAAAGTAAGATTGAGATCATAAATCTCTTTATCGATATCGATCTTACCTTGAATCTCTCCATCTACTGCCTCTTTTATACGGATGGGAGTTGATGGCAGTGTTGCTTGAAGCTTATCATAATTAAAATCACTTTGAATGCTCTTTACATGTAAAGGAAACCCAAATGCTTTCCATTGTGATGGCGCAATCATGATCTTGTCATCACGATGAGGAAGTAGAGTATAGCTTACATGTAAGGGTTTTTGATCGAGTGAGACTTTAGCCTTATCTAAAAGCGTGATAGCATGCAGATCAATATCTAGCTTGCCTAGATTTTTAGCGGCTTGTATGTATCCATTTAAAATACCATTGGCATAGTTTTGATAACTGGTATTGATATCGATAAGTCTCACATCGCTATCTTTGATGGTGACGCTACCACTAAAGACTTTATAATCAACATTATGAAAAGAGACCATACTTCTCAAGAGTTTAAACCTACCATCTGCGTTAACTTGATTCGTCTCTAAATTAACAAAAAGTTTAAGATCAGCCTCTGTCAAGCCCTCTTTTTGCTCAAGGGGAATATCAATGCCAAATGAGTGAATAAGATCACGTAAGACCGTATCGAACTGTGTCGTGGTATCGACATGAACTGTTAAGATAGGATCAATGGGCTTGAGATCAATGGCTAGGGATGTGTTCTCACCGTGATGACTGTACCATTGTGCCTTGCGTGGTAAGATATTTAATATGCCATTGTTAAAACTAAGATCAACACGCTTAGACTTAGCAGGTTCAAAGCCCTTTTGAAAAGTATAGGCAACATTAGGCCAATGTGCTTTTGCTTGGAGTGTTTCAAGTAATTGCTCAGGATTATCGTAAGGAATATAACCACTCAATGACTCCATAATAGGTGCGTCACCAACAGGGTAGGTAATAATCCATGGTCTAATATCTTCGTGAAGTTCTGCATAATTAACGATCTCGGTTAATGTGCTCATTGGGCTTAAAAACTTGGTATTAAAGTGAATACCTTGATGATCACCCTTAAGATATATCGTCTGTCTGTCTCTGTTTAAGATAGATGAATGGAGTTGTGCATAGACACCTTGAGCATTTCGGTCTATTAGGGCATTAGCGCTTACATGTAAAAAATTATCTAAGGTATTGAGTTTTAGTGAACTTATAGATAAGTGTTTTGGAGTCAGTTCTACAGTTGCATCTAATAAAAACTTGGAATTTTTAAAGCTAACAAAAAGAGGTGCGCCTTTTTTGTACTCAAGATGAGCGATACTATTGCTTACATGTAAGGATTGAATCACAATATTTTCAAATAGTGGCAGGATTTTTTCGATCTTGTTAAGGCTATCTATAATATTTGAGAATGCAAACCTTCTCTCTTGAGTCGATCTCTTATCCGTTGAAAGCAGTATATTCTCTACATGTAAAGAGAGACCGTCTTCACAACTCAGATGAATATCTTGAAATTCTAGATGTGAAAACTTAAGTTCTTTGAGTACAATACCGTTTTGTAAAGTAATAAACAGTGTGATTGAGAGAAGTGTGACAAAAATTATAAATGTTATTAACAAAAAGTGGATAATCGAAATTATTTTGCTTATTCTTATATCCATGCTGTTTTACCTAAATTTGCCTATAAAAAGCTCTAAAGTGCTCTATATTCCCAAAGGAAATATTACGCAGATTATATCACATCTGCAGAGCAAAAACTTTGATTTAACACGCTTAGATAACTATATCGTTCGATTTATTGGCTATCCACAACAGGGATGGATCGATATCGGCTCACATCGTTTAAGCCATGCCGACTTTCTCTATCGTTTGACAACAGCAAAAGCAGCACTCGTTGATGTTACTTTAATTCCAGGTGAGACGACATACTTCTTTCTAAATGATCTTGCACAACAGTTAAATCTTGATAGAAGACAACTGCAACTCTATTTTGAGAAATACGCTCCACTCAAAGAGGGTGCCTTTGTTGCTGAAACCTATAAGCTTCCATTAGGCATTACAGAGAAAAAGGCCATTAAAATTTTACTCTATCGTTCACGTGAGCAGATGAGGGCTTGGTCAGAGAAAATCTTTGGTACCTTTGATGAGAAGAAATGGTTTCATTTTGTAACACTTGCCTCAGTGTTACAAAAAGAAGCAGCTTCAATTGAAGATATGTCTATGGTTAGCTCCGTTATCTATAATCGTTTAAGTAAAGGGATGCGTTTACAGATGGATGGCACACTTAATTATGGAAAATACTCACATACTAAAGTTACTGCAAAGCGCATAAGAGAGGAGCTTTCAAGCTATAACACATACAAATACAAGGGCTTGCCTCCGCTACCTGTATGCAATGTTGGCATTGATGCGGTTAAAGCTGCGATTTTTCCAGCAAAGAGTGAATACCTCTACTTTGTAAGAGGTAAAAATGGGCAACATCAATACTCACGTTACTATTCTACACATAAAAGAAACATAGCTAATGCTACAAAATGAAACATTCTTGAAATTATATTAAAGAGACTTCCTCCTTATAGTTACGTTTGCATCACTAAGTGATAAAATATGTCTGTAATTTAAAACGGATACCTACTAATACTAGAAGGGTCTATAAAACAGAGGAGAAAATATGTCAAAAATCATTTGGTCAAAAATCGATGAAGCTCCGGCTTTAGCAACGTATTCATTACTACCAATCGTAAACGCTTTCACTAAAGCTGCAGGTGTTGAAGTAGTTACTAGTGATATTTCATTAGCAGGTAGAGTTCTTGCTGCTATGGGTCTTGCTGAGGATGAGCTTTCTAAGCTTGGTGAAGTGGTTTTACAAGAAGATGGAAACATTATTAAACTTCCAAACATTTCTGCTTCAGTGGGTCAGCTTAAAGATTGTATTGCTGAACTTCAAGGTCAAGGTCACGATATTCCTGACTACCCTGAAAATCCAGCAAACGCTGAAGAAGAAGCGATTCAAGCTAAATATGGTGTTTGCTTAGGTTCTGCGGTCAACCCTGTTTTACGTGAAGGAAACTCTGATCGTCGTGCAGCCGTAGCAGTTAAAAAGTTTGCTCAAAAAAATCCACACCGTCTTAAAGCTGTTGATGATAACTGTCAAGCTTATGTCGCTCACATGGATGGAAAAGGTGACTTTTTCTCAAATGAAAAATCTGTAACTTTAGGTGCTGATCAAAAAATCAGTATCGCTCTTAATGGTAAAGAGTTAACGTCTATCGACTGTATTGCACACGAAGTACTTGATGGTACATTCATGTCAGTATCTGCTCTACGTGCTTTCTATAAGCAAACTATCGCTGATGCTAAAGCTAAGGGTCTTATCTGGTCTCTACACCTTAAAGCAACAATGATGAAAATCTCTGACCCTATTATGTTCGGTCACGGTTTCGAAATCTTCTTTGAAGAAGTATTTACTAAATACGCTGATACTTTCAAAGAGTTAGGCGTTAATCCTAACATGGGTATGTCTGACTTAGAGAAAAAAATCGCTGGTCACGCACAAGAAGCTGAAATCAAAGCGGCTTTCCAAGCTGTTGTAGAAGCTGATGCTCCAAAAATCGCAATGGTGGATTCAAGCAAAGGTCAAACAAACTTTAATGCTTCTAACGATGTTATTATTGATGCTTCTATGCCAGTTGTTATCCGTGAGGGTGGTAAGCAGTGGCAAAGAGATGACTCTGCAGAGCAGACTGTAGCTGTTATCCCTGATTCAACTTACGCGATGTTCCACGAAGAGATGCTTTCAGATATCGTTAAAAATGGTCAGTACGATGTTACTACTATGGGTACGATGCAAAATATCGGTCTTATGGCTCAAAAAGCTGAAGAGTACGGTTCTCACCCAACGACTTTTGAATTAGCTGAAGCAGGTACGGTTACGGTTACGGGTGCTGATGGCGTTCTTATGAGTTTTGAGTGTGAAGCGGGTGATATCTGGAGACTTGCACGTACTAAAGATATTCCAATTCGTGACTGGGTACGTTTAACAGTTGAGCGTACACGTCTTGAAAACGTTCCAGCGGTATTCTGGTTAGATGAAAATCGTGCTCACGATGCTGAACTTCTTAAGAAAGTTAACACTTACTTAAAAGATCATGATACATCTGGTTTAGATATTCAGTTCATGAAAGTTACTGATGCAACACGTTTTACCAATGCTCGTGTTCGTGAAGGTAAAGTGACTATCGCTGTTACTGGTAACGTTTTACGTGATCACTTAACTGATATGTACCCAATTTTAGAGCTTGGAACTTCAGCTAAAATGCTCTCTATCGTTCCATTGATTGCTGGTGGTGGTCTGTATGAAACGGGTGCGGGTGGATCTGCTCCAAAACACGTTGATCAGTTTGTTGAACAAGGTCACCTTCGTTGGGACTCTTTAGGTGAGATTTTAGCACTTGCTGAGTCTTTACGTTTTATCGGTAACAAGAACTCTGATGCAAAATTAGCGGCACTGACTGCTGGTCTTGATATTGCAAATGATGCCTACCTTGATAACAACAAAGAGCCAGGAAGAAAAGTGGGTCAGCCTGATAACAAAGCTTCTCACTTTTATGTAGCGCAATACTGGGCAAAAGCACTTGCTGAGGGTGACAATGCTGAATTAGCTGCTAAATTTGCTCCAGTAGCTAAAGAACTTACTGAAAAAGAAGATACGATTATCGCTGAACTGCTTGCTGTTGAAGGTAAGCCTCAAGATATCGGTGGATACTTCAATCCAGATGAAGCAAAAGCTGAAAAAGCAATGCGTCCATCTGCTACACTAAACGCTATTATTAACGCAATATAATATAAAGGTAGCTCTGCTACCCTTATATTCATTTTTTTTGTGATACCCTATAGGGTTTTACAAAAAAGACGAAAGTCTTTATCTTCAAAATGATCTTTTTCTTACCTTGATATGCTTAAATTGTATGTGTTTGCACATAGTGCTTTAAGTGTATAGGAATTAAAGAGAAAGATCCACTACATTAAGGAGCACTTATGAATCATGGTAAAAGAGTTGGAATAGTCGGTGCAGGAAATGTTGGAGCAACAGTTGCGTATTCACTAGCAATGTTGGGTTCAGCTCATGAAATCATTTTGCGTGATAATAAAATTGATGTTGCTAGAGGTAAGGCCTTAGACATGTCACAAGCAGCTTCAGCTGTAAGAAGTCACACCGTTGTCAGTGTTGCAGAAGATATGTCAGAGCTCACCAATTGTGATGTTGTCGTTGTGACTGCTGGTAGTCCTCGCCTTCCGGGTATGAGCCGTGATGATCTTTTAATGATCAATGCTAACATCACTAAAGAAGTTATCTCAGGTATTGCAAAATATTCTCCTGATGCTATTATTATTATGGTTTCAAATCCACTTGATGCTATGACTTATGTGGCACTAAAAGAGAGCGGCTTTGAACGCTCACGTGTTATCGGTATGGCAGGAATCTTAGATAGCTCGCGTATGGCATCGTTTATTCAAGAAAAACTAGGTTATGGCGGGGGACAAATTCGTGCATCTGTTATGGGTGGTCATGGTGATGACATGGTTCCACTTCCTCGTTATTCAACAGTAGCAGGTGTGCCTTTAACTGATGTATTAAGTCAAGATGAAATCGATGAAATCGTTGACCGTACTCGCCATGGTGGAGCAGAAATTGTTGGTCATCTTAAAACAGGTTCAGCTTATTATGCTCCAGCAAAATCAACAGCTTTGATGGTTGAAGCGATTTTAAAAGATACAAAACAGATTCATCCTTGTGCCGTTTTCCTAGAGGGTGAGTATGGATACAGCGATGTTGTATCTGGTGTTCCTGTAATGCTTGGAGCTAATGGCGCTGAAAAAATTATTGAAGTGACCCTTGATGAGCAAGAAAAAGAGATGTTTCATAGCTCTTGCGCATCCGTTCAATCATTAATAGATACCTTAAATACTAATAAATTTTTCGAAGGAGGTAGTGAATGAGTTTTCGTATTGAAAAAGATACTATGGGGGATATGCAGGTCCCAGTAGACGCGTATTGGGCGGCTCAAACCCAGCGTTCAATTCAAAACTTTGCCATTGGTGAAGAGACGATGCCTTATGAGATTACACGTGGATTTTCTTATTTAAAAAAAGCGGTAGCCCTTGTTAATAAAGACTTAGGAAAACTTGACGCGACTAAAGCCGATGCTATTGCTGCTGCAGCTGATGATATGTTAGCGGGTAAACTTGATGGAAATTATCCGCTTGTAGTTTGGCAGACAGGTTCAGGTACGCAGTCAAATATGAATAACAATGAAGTACTTGCAAATCGTGCTACTGAGATCCTTGGCAGTGACTTTAGAAGTGAAAAATTAGTACACCCTAATGATGATGTCAATAAATCTCAAAGCTCTAATGACACCTATCCTACAGCCTTGCATGTAGCTTCGGTTATTGCAGTTGAAGAGCGCCTTCTTCCTGCCATTGCAAAATTAAAAGCAACACTAGCAGATAAGTCTGCAAAATTTGAATCTGTTGTTAAAATTGGGCGTACACACTTACAAGATGCCACGCCTTTAACCTTAGGTCAAGAGATAAGCGGTTGGGTTGAGATGCTTAACAAATGTGAAAAGATGGCTAAGGACTCTCTTGAGCCTGTACGTGAACTTGCTCTTGGAGGAACCGCTGTTGGAACTGGCTTGAATGCTCACCCAGAATTGGGTGAACGTGTTGCTAAAAAACTTTCTGAGTTAACGGGTCACGATTTTATCACGGCTCCAAATAAGTTTCATGCTTTAACCTCTCATGATGCTCTTGTTTATTGTCATGGAGCGCTAAAAGCTTTAGCTGCTGATATGATGAAAATTGCTAATGATGTTCGTTGGTTGGCTTCAGGTCCACGTTGCGGAATAGGTGAGATTGAGATTCCAGCCAATGAACCTGGCTCATCAATCATGCCAGGTAAAGTCAATCCAACTCAAGCTGAAGCCGTTACAATGGTAACTTGTCAAGTATTTGGTAATGATGTTGCGATATCAATGGGTGCATCTCAAGGTAATTTTGAGCTTAATGTTTACAAGCCTGTGATTGCATATAACTTCTTACAGTCATGTCGTCTGCTTGCAGACTCTGTTACCTCTTTTAATGATCATTGTGCAGTAGGACTTGAACCTGTTGCTGATAAGATTGATCACTTCTTGCATAATTCATTGATGTTAGTTACTGCATTGAATCCTTATGTAGGTTATGATAATGCAGCAAAAATAGCTAAAACAGCACATGCCAATAATTCTACATTAAAAGAGACCGCTATCGATCTTGGTCTATTAACAGCAGAAGAATTTGATAAATACGTAGTACCAGAAGATATGATTGCGCCCAAGGCTTAAAAGCCAGTGCAGAAAAAAACTAAATTTTTTTCTGTCAAGGCTTAAAAGCGAGTAAGACGTAGTTCCATTTTATAACAAGGAGAATAAATGAATGTACATGAGTATCAAGCAAAACAGATTTTTGCTAAATATGGGGTGCCTACACCAAAGGGTATTATGGCTCAAAGTGTTAATGAAGCGATTACTGCTGCTGAAACAT
Organism: Campylobacterota bacterium; assembly: GCA_034659135.1. Taxonomy (GTDB): domain Bacteria; phylum Campylobacterota; class Campylobacteria; order Campylobacterales; family Sulfurimonadaceae; genus S010-53. The sequence continues at coordinate 14,693 of JAYEGP010000037.1, read as the reverse complement.
TAGGTGGACCTATTTGGGTTGTTAAGGCTCAGATCCATGCAGGTGGACGTGGTTTAGGTGGTGGTGTCAAACTCGCTAAATCTATCGAAGAGGTTGAGCAACTCTCTAACGAGATTTTAGGGATGACTTTAGTAACGCATCAGACAGGGCCAGAAGGTAAATTGGTTCAAAAACTTTATATTGAAGATGGTGCTGACATTAAAGATGAGTTCTATCTATCTGTTGTTTTAGACAGAAAGGCTGAAATGCCAATTATCATGGCTTCAACTGAAGGTGGTATGGACATTGAAACGGTTGCTGAAAACACGCCAGAAAAAATCATTACCGTGGCTGTTGATCCCGCTGTTGGTTTTCAAGGTTTTCATGGTAGAGAACTTGCATTTGGTTTAGGCATCACTGATAAAGATGAGCAGAAAAACATTATCTCTTTTGCACAAAAACTATTTAAGCTTTACATGGAAAATGATGCAGAGATGATTGAGATCAATCCTCTTGTAAGAACAGGTTCGGGTGAATTTTTAGCACTTGATGGAAAAATGGGATTTGACAACTCTGCACTTAAGCGTAACCCTGACATCGCAAGAATGAGAGATTTAACTGAAGAAGATGCGGATGAAGTAGAAGCGGCTAAATACGGTCTCTCTTATGTAGCTCTTGATGGTGAAATCGGTTGTATGGTAAACGGTGCGGGTCTTGCGATGGGTACGATGGATACGATTAACCACATGGGTGGTACACCGGCTAACTTCCTTGACGTTGGTGGTTCTGCGAATGCTGAAACGGTTGCAAAAGGTTTTGAGATTATTCTTAAAAACCCTAATGTAAAAGCGATCTTTGTAAACATTTTTGGTGGTATTGTTCGTTGTGATCGTATCGCAAATGGAATTATCGAAGCGACTAAGATTACTGACGTTAACGTACCTGTTATTGTGCGTCTTGATGGAACGAATGCACCAGAAGCAGCAGAGATTCTTAATAATGCAAACATTGCTAATCTAATCGTTGGTAATGACTTAGGTGACGGTGCTGCAAAAGCAGTTGCTGCAGCAAAGGGAGAATAATATAGATGTCAATTTTAGTAAATAAAGATACAAAAATAATCGTTCAAGGTTTCACAGGAAAAGAGGGTACTTTTCATGCTGAGCAATGTCTAGCATATGGGAGTCAAATTGTTGGTGGTGTGACACCTAACAAAGGGGGTCAAGAGCATTTAGGACAACCGGTATTTAATACCGTTTCTGATGCTGTTAAAACTACAGGGGCTACCGTTTCAATGATCTTTGTTCCCCCTGCATTTGTTGGTGACGCGGTCATGGAAGCGGCTGAAGCGGGGATCGAGCTTGCAGTCATCATTACTGAAGGTGCGCCGGTTAAAGATATGCAGATGGCTAAAGCTCACGCTACAAAACATGGTATGAAAACACTTGGGCCAAACTGTCCGGGTATCATCACTGCTGAAGAGTGTAAGATTGGAATCATGCCGGGTATGATTTTCAAAAAAGGTAATGTCGGCCTTATCTCTAAGTCGGGTACACTTACTTATGAAGGTACCAACCAAGTCGTTCAAGAGGGTTATGGTATTACAACGGCTGTTGGTATTGGTGGAGATCCAATTATTGGTCTTTCATACAACCAACTTCTTCCAATGTTTGAAGCTGATCCGGATACTGAATGTATCGTTATGATTGGTGAGATCGGTGGAGATCTTGAGATTCAAGCGGCAAAGCTTATCAAAGAGCAGATCACCAAACCTGTTGTAGCATTTATTGCGGGTCAAACTGCACCTAAAGGTAAAACTATGGGTCACGCAGGAGCTATCGTATCGGGTTCTGCGGGTACGGCAGCTGAAAAAATGGCTGCTTTGGAAGCGGCAGGCGTTACTGTTGTTGTCTCTCCAGCTGAAATTGGTAAGGCAGTGACTAAGGCAATGGCTAAATAGTTATGATACAAACCTTTGAGGTCGACAATATCCGATGCGGAGGTTGCGCGTCTACCATAAGAACAGCACTAGACATGGAAGGGTTTACTTCAGTTAAAGTAGACCTTTTGTGTGAACCTCGTAAGGTATCTGCTGATATTGAAAATGATGAACGCTTGGAGCTTTTTAAAACTGTCTTGAGAAAGCATGGCTATCCTCTGGTTGATGAAGAGACCAATATTATAGATACAACAACACTTAAGGCAAAAAGTCTTGTCTCTTGTGCTGTTGGTAAATTTAATACCGAAGACAATACAAAATAATGTAGAATAGGGCGGTTTAAGAACCGCTTTTTTTTGATAAACCATTTAATATTAAATAATATCTGATTCCTTTTAATCTTTTATACCACACTATTTTAATACTATTACAAAGATGTATCATGTGATTGCTTAGACACCATGTTTAAGAGGAAAGTCCGGGCTGCCGTAAGACAGAGTTCCATTTAACGAATGGCCGTAGCAATACGAGGGAAAGTGCAACAGAGAATAGACCGCCTTTTACATGTAAGAGGTAAGGGTGAAACGGTGCGTGTAAGAGACCACCAGTCTTTATAGTAATATAGAGAGTTTGTAAACCCAACTTGGCAGCAAGAAACAGATGGTTAGCGTCTTACAAAGCTATTGTTTCGCTAGAGCAGATTGGTAACAATCTGAGTAGATTAATAATCACACTACACAGAACCCGGCTTATCGGTACATCCACTTCAATTGTGTGATTTTTCAAGAGAATATATATTATGTTAACCAATATAAACCTTTAGTCTAAGCAAAGATAATGTATTGTATATAAAAAATAATTATCTAGGTAACTCCTAATGACACAGTTACGACATATATTAATCACATTACTAGCGCTCTGTACACTTATACTCTTTCTATTATTGACTCCAAAAACAAACAAATTAATACTTGTAAAGCTAACAACACATCTCTTGCATGTAAAGAGCAGTTTTGTTTATCCTCATATATCGTGGAATCGATATCATATAAAGGGAACTTTAGATGCAAAGCATCACATTGCATTAGAGGCCAATTATGAGCGTTTCTCTACGCTAAATGTAAGACTTGATTTTGATGGCGATATTCATCTCTTTTCAAAGCTTGCTGGCACTGAACTTCCAAAGATTAAGACTAAGCTAAAAGCGCTTTTGGATCATGATCATCAGATTACAGCCGAGGCAGAACTTTTAGAAGGCACCCTTCTGGCTTGGTTTGATAGTGACTTAATGCAATATAAGGCTCATGCAACAGAGCTCAGTCTTAGCTCCTACCTTTCACAGCAAGAGATGGAAGCTTTTGCTAAAGGAGAGATTGAACTATATTCCGAAGGTGTTGTATCCGATATAATAGATCTCAATGTGAGTCTAAATTCTCATCAAGTTCAACTTTTGTCACCATCATTAGAGCTCATAGGAGAAACTAACAACTCTAGTGCTCCCATTGATCTTAATGTATTTCTAACACTACAAAATAGACAACTCCATTCTACAATAGATATGAACTCATCATTGGCTAAGATTGAACGTTCTGAGATGGCTTACAATTTAACTCATGGGTATTTTGATATTACAGCTGCAGTACAAAACAAAATGGCAAAATATCCTCAAGTTAAATCCTTACATGTAAAGACATCGGGACACTATCTTGATGGTAATGTCAGTTCTAAAGTCTATCTTGACGCCGATGGCTATAAACTAGATTTAGAACCCTTTAACTATATAGAAAACTATTTACGTGTAAGCTATTCTCTTCACTCTAAAAATCAGGAGTTTGCAGATATTAGCTCGGATCATCCTCTGCATGGGCATGTAAGCTATGTGAAAGATGTTTTAGATGCAAACATTACTTCACTCTTATTAGCCGATACTATTAACATTCATTTAAAAGATAAATTTTTACAACTCAAGACAGATGCCCTCTCTTTATCAGGTCTATTAGAACATCTAAAACAAGAGGATTTAGCAAGTGCCCGACTCTCTTTACAAGCTGATGTTGAGCTCTCTGAAGAGATGCAATGGATCGCTTCGTTGGATACGCAAGATTTGTTACTTGAGCAAAGTTTACAAAAAATGCTAGGAAACGATGATACTATTAGCTTACATGTAAAGGCATTCAGTGATGTTCACACTATCATTATTAATCCACAGATTATAAGCTCAATGTTTAACCTTGAAGCGAGTCAACTCGTCTATAACACGCTAGAGAATCTCTTACATGTAAAGGGTGACTTCAACGATATCAACCTATCGCATTATCATAGCCCTTCTCTAGCCTTACAATCTGATATTAATCTCTCAGAACCTTTACATGTAAAGATGCAACTGCATTCTCCGTATGAAGATATTGATCTTGAACTTAGTAAAAATAGTAATAAAACTGAGGTTCAACTTCTTTTTGATTTTAATACCATTAACCGTTTAGCACTCGCCAAAGATGTTCATTCTCTTCATGGAAAAATCAATGCTACTCAGAGTGATAAAACAGTGAAATTCAATTCCATATTAAATGATATAAATACTACTTTTTATACCACTAAGTATGCGGTTATTTCTGGAGATATAGCCCAAGACAAGGCAGTTAAAGGCCATGTCAATCTTAAAACAATGTATGAAGAACTAAGCTTAGACCTAAACCATGAAGCTAATGAAAGTCAAATGACTTTTTCATATGATCTTCAACGTTTAGATCGTTTTGCCACACTCAATCCCGATTATAACCTGAGTGGATCGGGAGCCTTGAGCGCTATAAATCAAACAGTGCAGATTGATCTTGACTCCAAACAGTTTGGACATATCACACTTGATAAGCAAGATGAAAATCTAAGGGTTCAAGCAGAGGCTATTGCTATTCGTGAACTTTTTGAATTCAGTAATCAAAAAGCGGTAGTTGATGGTGACTTGAAGCTTTCTGCCACAATGACACCATCAGCATTAGCACTAAGTATTGATTCTAAAGAGATAAGACCTTTAGATGAGAATCTATCCCTGCGCCCTACTGCTTTACATGCAAAGGTTAATCTTGATAGAAACCATACACAATACCGTGGTATTGCTGAGATAATAACAGATCATGAACACTTTACATGTAAAGATATTGAGTTGCGAACTGCCCCACTCTATTTTCGTACTGACTTTGTTCTTAGCAGTGATGATTTACAAAAAGGAACGCCAATATTGCCAGATACTATGATTGGTGAAACACACTTTGATGGTAATATATCTTACAGTGATTCCTTGCTTATCAATGTAAAGAATCCTAAACTCATCTTTAATGAAAGGCTTCATAAAACCTTTGATGCGAATGCGACGGGTAATGTTAGTATAGCAATGAGCACAGACTTGAGTTTTATAGGACAAAAGCTAAACCTAAATACCAGAGTATCAAGCCCCTACTTTGATCTTAACACCTTCAAAACCTTTGTGGATCTCAATACCTCTCACCTGCAAAGTTCTTTAGATCTAAAAACGGACCTTTGGCAAAAAGATACCCAAGCTAAGATTAGCATGAACTATGCTAACCCCATGCACCTCGATGCTCAAATCCATACCGCCTATGAGACCCTGCATATCAATGATATCAATCTAAATACCCAAAACCAAGAGGTCAATGGAAGTTATCGTTTAGTGTTTCGGCAAACTCAAAAAGATGATCTGTTTGTTCATGGCGTTGCTGAATTTGAAGGAGAACTTTACAATCAACCTAAGCCTGAAATCACTTTAAACACACAATCTTTTGGAGGTGATTTTAATCTTGTCGCCACACAAGAGGAGCTTAATATCAAAGCAAAATCACTTTTGGCAGAGAAGATTTTACAATTTGCAGATATTAACTCGTCACTTAAATCAGGTAACATCGATTTTAGAGCAACACTTAAAGATGAGAACTTTTTAGAACTCAATACCAGTACAATCAAAGCAGATATTTCATTTAATGCCACCAATCTCTTGCTTTATGGAATTAATGCAGATAAAGAGATTAATACCTTGAAAAATTACCAAGATATTAATATTTTTGAAGGAAATTTTCCAGGTAGAAGTATCGTCTCATCTATTGTCACAGCTCCAATAGATCTTGTGAGTGATCAAAAAGTGGTGATGAGCGTAGTTGAACAAGTCCATGCTGATAGTTATATTGAAGATGGTCGTTTTTACTGTTATGACTGTGTGCTTAAAACTGCTCAAAATCGCATCGCTATTAAAGGTGCTATCGATCTCAATACCACTGATTTTCAATACTTCAGAGTGGGACTTTTACAAAACAATGATTGCGCATTTTTCACGCAACAGATAAAAGGAAGTATAAAGAATCCTAAAATCGGTCTGGCTAAAACCTCATTAAAACTCATCTATGGAACGGTGAAATCTGTTGGGGGTGTCTTAAAAGATGGCATAAACTTAGGAACCTCACTGATTAGTAAAACAGGTGAATATACAAGCAAGGCTATTGATGTTAGTACGGGGTATATTCCTGTGGTGAACAAGGCTACAGGCGCAGTGTCAGAAACAATAACACGAATTGCTGATGCTCCAGAGCAGACAAATGAATGGGCTTCAAGGGCGTGTACACCATTTTATAGAGGAGTTGTTCGACCCTCAGACGCTAACGATTAATTAATCACTCATCTCTTCTGTAGCGTCATTTTTATAGGCTTCAGTGCCTTTGAGTTTCATTAAATCAGGATCTGCTGTAACGCCTTCACTCTGCGCAAGCTCTTTTTCTCGTGTTAAAAGATCATATACGGAAAACTTTCTCAATATGATGCGCGCATATCCAGACTATGAGTGTATAATTCTAGAAGTCGAAATACGTGCACCCAACACCATCTTAACCTTGCAGGAGTTATAATGACAGAAGAAAAGATGAAACTGATAGATGATATTCAACAGCTTTTAAATAGCTATGCGAATACAACAATAACGACAATCAACCCTGATCTTTTAGAATTTATGGATGAAGAGACTTTAAAGAGTATTATTCATAATATTTTAGATCAACAAGAGCACGTTAATGAAGATAATAGAGAGTGGTTGGCACAATTTAAAACAGATTACAATTGATAATTATTTTTTTATTTCTTGTTTCTTATTTAGCTTGTTATATTTAATGCCCGTTAAGATTTAATATAGTATAGTTCTAACTATAAAAATAAAAACATAGGAACATATAATGTCAACAATTGATTTAGTCCGTTTAACAGAACAGACAAAAAAACTAACTGCAATGGTAGTTGAAGATGAAGTTGTATCTAATGAACTTCTTAGCTCTACTTTTAAAAACTTCTTTTCTGAAGTAACATCTGCATTTGATGGTAAAGAAGCGCTTAAGCTTTATGAAGAAAAATCTCCAGATATCGTATTTGTTGATATTATCATGCCAGAGATGGATGGTATTGAACTTTCACGCCGCATTAAACAGATTAACCCTAATCAAATCGTTATCGTAATCTCTGCAAGTAACGATATTCAAAAAATCTCTGAGTCTATTGAGATTGGTGTCAATAGCTTTATCCAAAAACCAATCGATACTAAGAAAATCATTGAACTTCTTGATAACATTACTGTACTTGTTAACAAGAAAAAGAAAATTGAGACAAAAACATTCTCTATCTCTCTTCCACTTGACCTTTATGAAGTGGTTAATGACAATGCAAAAGCAGAGAGCATCTCTAAAAATGCTGTCATTATTCGTGCCTTACGTGCATTCTACGAAGAATCATAAAAATTTTTAAAAAATCCCCATTATTAATGGGGATTTAAGAATTAGCTTTGTATAATTTCGTCCTGCAAGCAAGTGGCCCCTTCGTCTAGCGGTTAGGATCCATGGTTTTCATCCATGTTACAGGAGTTCAATTCTCCTAGGGGTCACCACTTTAACTCCCTATTTAACGATGTTTCAAGGCTTAAGATTATCTATTGAGCATAATACTAATATTTTGAGTAGCTACCTCCTAAAAGAAATTTGGTTTATTTTTGCTATCATACAGACTATGAATCAGATAAAATTTTTAATTTTTACGTCAATGATACTCTTCTCTATTCTCCTTATAGGATGCAACAGTTCTAGTAAAGATGAAAAAAACAGCAATTTAACACTTCGTAATCTTCATGAGGTATCAGCAGTTCCAACCAACGCTAAGTTATATCTTGAGTTTTCAAAAGATATCGATTTTACTACGGTTAATGACCATACATTTTTCCTTTTAGACAAAAATGGTGTAAAAGTTGATGGTGCACTTCATGTCGAATCAAATCTTGTTAGCTTTAAGCCTGCAAACTATCTTGATCCCTTAGTTGAATATACACTTGTAGTCACAAGAGCGCTTTTAAGTACCTCAGGATATGCTCTATTTCAAGAATATCAATGGAACTTTACTTCAAGTGATCATACCGATAATAAATCTCCTATATTAACACTTAAAATACCAGAAAATCAGGCTTCTATTCATACCGAAATAGCTTTTGAATTTGATGAACAAATATATGCACACAGCAATCAATCTGATCTTTTAGAGCTTAAAGATGCAGACAATAAATCGGTTGCAGGAGTCAGTTCCTTAGAATATGACATTATTAGATTTTCGCCGCTTAAGACATTGAACTTTAATACCGGTTATACCGTCACTTTAAAAGCTAATATCGCTGATCTGTATAATAATGAGTACAATGGGACTAAAACGTGGAGCTTTACGACTGCAAAAGATGATGTCTCTGAGCCATTAAGCTCAAAAGAAGTGGCCTCATACGATACTCAAACCACCCTGCTTTCTATGACGTCGATAGATGATATTTTGCTTACAGGAACAGATGAGAGCATTAATACTTATCGTATTGATAGGCTTACATGTAAGCTTTCTGCCTTAGCTTCTTTTGCGCTTGAAACGCCTACTTATGTCATTGAACCACATCATTCACTCTTGTTGTCAGGAAGCTCTAAAGGTGTAAACTTGCTCTCTGTTGATACTCAAGGTAAGCTTGGTGAGAGCATAAACATTTTTTATGAAACCGATGCTCCTGTTTATGATATAGCAGCTTCAGGCAATACCGCTTTTTTAGCACAGACAGTCCAAGGCGTTCAAGCTCTTGATATTAGCGCTCCTTCAACTCCTCTTAAACTATTTGATCTTCCTGAGGTAATGATTGCTACAGAACTAGCCATCGGTTCAGATTATCTCTACGTGGCTGATAATTTTCTCCAAGAACTTTTTACTTTTACTTTAGATGGAAACCTCTTTAAACGCTCTTTGAGTCATGGCAATATTTATGATTTAGAATATGACATTAAAAATCAAGCGCTCTACTTAGCCATGGGATTACAATCAAATGCACGCTCTTTTATTAACAATGTCTTAACTATCAGCCATGAAAAAGAGCACAAGCTTTTAAGTGATAAAAATCGCGGTATTACCTTGATGGACACAGCAGGTGGAGTACACGAATTTATCACCTATAAAAAAGATCTTTTTGGTTTAGTCTATTATGAATCGTGTTTGTTTCTTGGTTTTGAAGATGGAGAGATACGCTCTGTTGATATCTTCGCACCTTTTGTAGTGCAGAGTTCACCTAAAAATGATGCGGTTATTGAAACCGATAAACAGAGTATTGTATTAAGCTTTGATCAGAAAATTGATGCGCAAACCCTCATAGAAGAGAACTTTACTTTTACAGATGAACGTGCCACTCCAATCGCTTACACATTAAGCTTTGATGGAGAGAAGACTGTCAGCATCACACCTCAAGAGAGCTTACATGTAAAGCATCACTACACCTTACATGTAAAGAGTATTAAAGACCTTTACAATAATGTCATGGATGAACCTTATCGTCTAAATTTTACTATTAGTTATATGGAAAATATTGCGCCACAAGCTAATGATGATACAGTTGTCATGGATGAAGACACATCTCTAAGCATTGCTATTTTAGCTAATGATAGTGACGTCAGTGGCGATGACACACTAGATAGAAGCTCTGTAGTTCTTACCACATTGCCAGCACACGGTAGCGTTACGCTTAATAGCTTAGGCATAGCATACTACACTCCGTATGCAAATTATTACGGTCAAGATAGTTTTACGTATACGGTTAGCGATAAGGAGGGCAAAGTTTCAAACAGTGCTACAGTTACGATTACTATTGATGATGTTTATGATGCGCCACCAAATCAAGCTCCGCAAGCTAATGATGACACGACTATTATGAATGAAGACACCTCTCAAAGCATCGCTATTTTAGCTAATGATAGTGACGCTAATGGAGATGACACACTAGATAGAAGCTCTGTAGTTCTTACCACATTGCCAGCACACGGTAGCGTTACGCTTAATAGCTTAGGCATAGCATACTACACTCCGTATGCAAATTATTACGGTCAAGATAGTTTTACGTATACGGTTAGCGATAAGGAGGGCAAAGTTTCAAACAGTGCTACAGTTACGATTACTATTGATGATGTTTATGATGCCCCACCAAATCAAGCTCCTGTAGCCAATGCCGATACAAGGACTTTTGTTAAGTCACCACTATATATTGATATACTAAGCAATGATACTGACATCAATGGAAATGTCACTATCGATCCGACTACCGTCACCATCACACAGCCCATTTCTGGTCAAGGTACGATAAGCTTGAATCCCACTACTGGTGTAGTTACCTATACCTTAGCCGCAATACTAACCTTTCCTGAAACCTTCAAATATACCGTAAAGGATACCAGTGGTGCCATTTCAAATGAAGCACTGGTGACAATTAACCCATGATAAAAAAATTATTCTGTATCGCTTCGATCATGGCTTTGGAGACTTTTGCCTCAGATATTGCTACGCTGCAAACGCTTTATGATAATGAAAACTATCACGAAGTCATCAAGCAGTCTCAATCAAATTATGAGCACTATAATACTCCTCAATTGCACGTATTATGGGCGAAAAGCGCTCAAGCCCTTGGCGATGATCTGAGTGCTATGAGTGCCTATGAACGTGTTTTAATTTTAGATAAAGATAACACAGACGCGCAAGTAGCTTTAGTGAGACTCTATAAAACGTTAAATCGTGACTCTTTATCTCAAGAGTTACGAGCTAGCCTTAACAATCAAGAACTCTCGCCAAGTCAACGCGCGGCACTGAGTGTAGCCTATGAGGATTTTAGCCATAAACTCACACTTAAAGCGAAACTCTCTCTAGGATATGACAGCAATATTGGAGCCAATAGCGATCTTGAGCTATCCAGTGATGCTTTTAATGAAGAGAGTGAGACCCTTTTTACTCGAGCTAGCGCGCAGATCACTTATCTCAACTACTCTGATAATAGTCATTGGTTTTGGCAAATCGATGGACGTTTTCAAGCACAAAACAATTTTGACGCTGATTTTTATAATCTCTATGATGGCTTTGTGGGAACGGGACTCGGATATAAAAACTCCAATATCTCCCTCTACCTGCCACTAATTTATGGAAGAATGTACTATTTTGAACGTGACTTTTTACAGCAGTACGGAACAGATCCTTATATTAACATCGTATTATCAGACACGACACTTTTAAATATGAATTTTAAATACCTGCAACGACGTTTCTTAGACCCTCTTGATACCTTAAGAGATGATGATATTATGGGTGGAAATATCGCTCTGTTTTATCGTTTTAGTCATGGTTTCTCTTATATACGAGGCGGATATGATACCTACATCTCAAATAGTGATGAGCCACTCTATTTTACAGATAAGCAGATTGCGTACTCAGATATAGGTGTCAGTACAGATATCCGTAATTATATCTTCCGTGGTGATTACCATTTTAAATACTCAAGTTTTGACGATAATTTTCAATCTAAGAATAGCACAGAAGAGAAACGTAACGATACCTACCACCGTGTCGATTTAAAAATGGGACGACTCTTTTATAATCATTGGAGTGTCAATCTTGAATACAGCTATACCTATAACGATTCAAATTATGAGTATGCAAGCTACAATAAGCAGCTTGTTATGACAAGCTTACGTTACAGCTATTAGGAGTGATGATGAGAGTTCTATTTTTACTTTTTTTGACATTAGTATCACTGTTAGCAGATATTGGTGTGGTGGGCGCTTTCAAAGGAAGTGCTGAGCTTATTCGCCAAGGTGAGTCTCATGCACTGCTCAGTGGCAGTGTGCTTCAAGAAAACGACGCCATTATTACTCAAGAAGACGCAAAAGTTCAGCTCATTATGAAAGATGAGACCATCATAACCATTGGTCCAAACTCACATTTTGAACTTGACTCATATATATTTGAAGATAATGCACAAAGTACCCTTAACCTTCGACTGCAACGTGGTTTTTTCAGAGCGATTACAGGCAAAATCGGAAAGCTTGCACCTGAACGGTTTAAAATTCGTACAAAATCTGCAACTATCGGTATTCGAGGAACGGATTTCGCGGCTTATGTTGATACTCAGAGTGAGTATATTGGTTGTTTTAATGGAGCCATCCATATTCAAGGAGAAGATGAAAGTTTTGATATTAATGCAGACATGATGGTGACACTTATAAATGGAAAATGGGAAGCACTTCCTCTAAATATTGTAAAATTTTACCCTCTCTTAGTCTCCAATACGAAAGAAAAAACTGCTCATAATAATCTGAAACCTCCTTTTGATGCATCAGTAATTGATGCACTAATCCAACAAGAGCGATTTCAAAATGAAAGTTTTGAGATTACTCCAGGTTATGAGCTTGAGACCTCTCCTCCTCCATTTATTCCCTAGATGAAAAAAAGAACGCTTTATCAGTTTCTTGCAGCAGGAACTCTTGGCATGCTATTGTCTCTGGGGTATCTTTTTTTACCTCAAAGTATCTATTCACTCGATGATAGGCTTCGTGATTTTCTCTTTATTTTACGTGGTGAGATCCCTCAAAACAGTCATGTTGTTATTATCGATATTGATGAAAAAAGCTTAGCTCAGCACGGTAGATGGCCATGGCCTCGTCATAAAATAGCCAAGCTGATTGATACGATCACTACATATAAACCCGGCATCATCGGTGTCGATATTATTTTTGCTGAAGCAGACAATGCATCACCACATTACATCGCCAATGATTTAAACCTATCATCAGCATCGCTTCCAAATTATGATTTAATCTTAGCCAACTCTCTGAAAAAAGCCCCTATTTTAGGAGGATACCTCTTTTTATTTGAGTCTAGTTTAGCATCTGTAAGTCCTATGATATCATCTGTGATTATTCAAAGAGGTGGATTGAGTGATGATTTTATTCCTAATCCCGAAGGGGTACTTTTAAACATTCCCATCTTACAAGAGGCCTATTACTCCAGTGGATTTTTAAATAACATCGCCGATAGTGACGGCGTTGTTAGAAGTGTTCCACTTCTTATGAACTACAAAGATCAAAACTATCTCTCTTTGAGTATAGAGATGCTCCGAATTTATTATAATACTTCAAAAGTAGAGATCTACAATACCGATGCTGGTGTCAATAGTATTGTGATGGGTGATAAAAGTATTCCAACGGACAGGTTTGGAAAGCTACATGTAAACTTTAGAGGCGCTTCAAAACATTTTACCTATATCAGCGCGGCTGATGTATTAGAAAATAAGATTTCAATCGATCAGTTAAAAGGAAAATTTGTACTCTTAGGCACCTCTGCAATAGGTCTCGGTGACGTTCACGCAACACCTTTTGATAGTTCCATGTCAGGCGTAGAGATACATGCTAACATTATTGATAATATTCTTGAAGATGATTTTATCTACGCCTCAATTGATGATCTTACCTACAATATTTTGATTATCTTGCTAACAGTCTTTACAAGCCTTGCCCTCTTCTCTTTTTTACACCGAAAATATATGCCTATTGCCTTTTTTGCCATGTTAATGGGAATGTATTACTTTTTTTCTATTATGCTTTTTTCTCAAGGCATTATTTTAACTCTTCTTTTTCCATTCATCGCTTTTATTTTGAGTGTTGTGGTGGCACTACTCTTAGGTTATATTTTCGAAGCAGAAAAAGTCATTGAAAAAGAGCAAGAGTTAAGTGATACTAATGACCTCATGTTTGCACAGTCAAAAAGTGCAGCTATGGGAGAGATGGTAGGGATGATTGCGCATCAGTGGCGTCAGCCCTTGAGCTCTATGTCTGCCATCTCATCCAAGGTCAAACTCCAAAGTCAACTCGGAAAGCTTAATAAGGTTGAAGAGAGTATGGATGAAGTGGTGGATCTGACGCAGTACCTTTCACAAACCATTGATGATTTTAGAAACTATCTCAAACCCAATCAAGAGCTAGAAACCGTCTCTATTGATGAGATTGTAGACTCAAGTTTGCGTTTTACTTCACACCTGATCATGACTAAAAACATAACGATTGAGAAAAAAATCGAACCCCACGAAGTCACCATCAATAAAAATGAACTCATGCAGGTGATCATCAACCTCATCAAAAATGCCATCGATGCCTATGAAGGTAAAAGTATAGAAACTCCAACCATCCGCTTCACGTCAACTCTTGATAATAAAAACCTTGTTTTAAGCATTAGTGATCATGCGGGAGGTATTGATGAAGAGAAGCTCCCTTATATCTTTGAAGAGTATTACTCAACCAAAGGTGATGCGGGAACAGGACTTGGACTCTACATGAGTCGAAAGATCGTAGAAGAGAAACATCACGGTTCCCTCAATGCTTGTAATGAAAATGGGGGTTTGTGTTTTAGGTTA
>JAYEGP010000036.1:0-24007 GCA_034659135.1 Campylobacterota bacterium | reverse complement strand
GCATTTTTTATTTACATTTAAAAATATCGTGTTATAGTTTTCTGAATTTATTTTAAACAGGAGATTATATGTCAGTTTTGATTAATGATACATGTATCAACTGTGGCGCTTGTATTGATGAGTGTCCGGTTGAAGCAATCGTAGATGAAGATGATAACCCAACAGGTGAAGAAATTTATTACGTTTATGGTGATAAATGTGTTGAATGTGTTGGTCACCATGATGAGCCAGCTTGTGCGACAGCTTGTCCAACTGAAGGTTGTATTACTTGGGATGCTATCGGAGACTCTCCAGAACACCGTGAAGACGTTACAGAAGATCAGCGTTCAGCTAAAGAACCAATCATAGAATAATATGAAAGTACCATTTCTTGGTACTCTCATACTCAATAAGCCTCTTTTTTCTTATAAAAACCCAAAAAAACTTCAAACTTAATTAAACCTACTGTTTTTTTTCGCTATAATCCCACTCTATTTTTATAATTTACTTTAAGGAGACGTCATGGAACGTACATTCTCAATCATTAAACCCGATGCAGTAGCTAAAGGTGTTATCGGTAAGATCTTTGATCGTTTTGAGAGCAACGGACTTAAAATCGCTGCAACAAAAAAACTACAACTTTCTCGTGCAGATGCGGAAGCTTTCTATGCCATTCATAGTGAGCGTCCTTTCTTTAATGACCTCGTTGAGTTCATGATTAGCGGCCCAGTTGTTGTTTCTGTACTTGAAGGTGACGATGCAATGGCTAAAAACCGTACATTGATGGGTGCTACTAACCCAGCTGAAGCTGAAGCAGGTACTATCCGTGCAGATTTTGCAGAGAGTATCGATGCGAATGCAGTTCACGGAAGTGATTCACTAGAAAATGCTGCTATTGAAATGGCATTTTTCTTCTCTGACCGTGAAATTTCATAAGTAACTACTATTTATGAAACTTCCGTTTAGGAAAATTGGTAGTACGCCTCAAGACTTCGAAGTCACCAGAGATACGGCCACCTTTAAAGGCACGTTAGTACATCACCAGCGTGCGCTTATCATGCTCAATGGGCAGATAAATGGTACATTGACACTTTCATGTGACCTATGTGCTGAAAATTTCGATACAATACTGGACGAAAAGTTAAAATTTTTACTTTCTGATGGTATTTTTAATGGTCATGATGAAGATTATGATGTTGTTGAATTTCTTGATGGAATGATCGACATCGATGAACTTTTATCATCAGAACTTGAGTCACTAAGAAGCGATTATCATCGCTGTCCAGAGTGTCAAAATAAAATTTAAACAAAGAAAGGAATAAAACTATGGCAGTACCTAAGAGACGCGTGTCACACACACGCTCTGCAAAACGCAGAACACACTACAAAATCACATTGGCTCGTCCGGTTAAAGATCAAGATGGAACCTACAGACTTCCACATCACATTAACCCTACAACAGGTGAGTATAAATAGTCGATGGCAAAAATTGCTATCGATGCTATGGGCGGTGACTTCGGTCCCGAACCTATTGTAAAAGGGACTTTACTAGCCCTGAAAGAAAAAAACTTTGAACCTATTCTCGTAGGAAAAAAAGAAGCGCTTCTACCCCTTATCCCTAAAAAATTTCTAGACAAGATTACTATTGTTGAAGCCAATGACATCATTGACATGGGCGACGCAGCCACTGATGCCCTTAAACGACGTGACAGCTCTATCTATAAAGCCATAGAGCTCGTTCGTAATGGGAAAGCTTCAGGTGTCGTTTCTGCGGGTCACAGTGGTGCAACAATGAGTCTAGCTACCTTACGAATCGGTCGTCTAAAAAATGTTAGTCGTCCTGCACTTGTCACCTTAATGCCCGCTCGAGATGGGCACCGTACTGTCTTACTTGACGTAGGTGCCAACACCGACTGTAAACCTGACAATCTTGTTGAGTTTGCAATAATGGGTCACTATTATGCCAAAGATGTTTTAGGAATCTCAGATCCTCGTACCGGTCTGCTTGCTAATGGGGAAGAGGAGTCCAAAGGCAATGAAGTCACCAAAGAGACCTTTAAAAAGCTAGGCACCTTTGACGGTTTTATTGGAAATGTAGAAGGTAATAATATCTTTGATGGCAGTGTCGATGTCATTGTCTGTGACGGCTTTATTGGAAACCTGGTTCTTAAATCTTCGGAAGGTGTCGCTTCGACAATCAGTTACTTCTTAAAAGACTATATTCGTCGTTCTCCTGTTGCAATTACGGGGGCACTATTGATGCGAAAGGTCTTCAAATTACTTAAGAAAGAAGTTGACTATGCTGAATTTGGTGGAGCTCCTCTGATTGGTATCAAAGGGTGTGCTATTGTCAGTCATGGAAAAAGTAACTCAAAAGCAATTAAAAATGCAATTTTTCAAGCGATAAGCTACATCGATACAGGTGTTAATGACCATATTGAAAAGCATTTGCAAGAATACAAGGAACAGTAATGGCATATGCGGCATTTCGCTCTATTGGAGCTTATGTACCTGAAAAAATCTTGAGCAATGAAGATCTTGCCAAGATGGTTGATACATCTGATGAATGGATCACCAAACGTACTGGTATCAAAGAGCGACGTATTGCTGCTGAAAATGAAAAGACAAGTGATATGGGAGTTAATGCGGCAGAGCTCGCAATCGCACGTTCTGGACTTCAAAAAGAGGACATCGATATGATAGTCTGTGCTACCATCTCCCCTGATTATTTCAACATGCCCTCCACTGCTACTATTATTGCAACTAAATTAGGACTCGGTCAAATTACTGCTTTTGATATCTCTGCAGCCTGTACTGGTTTTGTTTATATTGTCGGTATTGCTAAAGCTTTTATTGAATCGGGTATGAAAAAAAATATTCTTATTATCGGTTCTGAAAAATTGAGTGCCATAACAGACTATACGGATCGTGGCACCTGTATTTTATTTGGTGATGGTGCGGGTGCTGCGGTCATTGCTGCAACTGAAAATATAGAGGAAGCTATCATCGATGTTAATACCGGTTCTGATGGCAGCTATGCTGATCTTTTAATGACACCCAATGGCGGTAGCGGTTCAGAACATGATGCCCTTGAAAGCGATAAAGTCTGTATGCAGATGAAGGGCAATGAAACCTTTAAAGTTGCTGTTCGTACGCTTACTAATGATGTTAAAGAGATTTTAGAAAAAAATGAGATGCACTCAGATGATATTACTCATTTTATTCCCCATCAAGCCAATTACCGTATTATAAAAGCGGTGGGTGATGCTTTGAAAATGCGTGATGATCAAGTGGTACTTACAGTTGGGAAATATGGTAACACTTCTGGAGCCTCTATTCCTATGGCAATTAATGATATCTATGAGTCAGGAAAACTCAAAAAAGGCGATATGCTCTTGCTTGATGCCTTTGGTGGTGGTCTGACATGGGGGAGTGCTATTTTACCTTTTATGGGTGAATAGCACCTCTTTCTATCTTCTTACATGTAAGGGTATAATACCTTTATGAAACTCTATGAAAATCCTCTTATCTTTATTGAAGTTCACGACAGTGAAGTCCCCTGGCTCAAAATCTTTACCACCACACAACATAAAGAATTTTCGCACTGTAGCAAAGAGGAGAAAGAAGCTATTTGGAATGCTCTAGATATTATTGAAAAAGTGATGTTAGAGTATTATCAACCCGAAAAAGTCAATATCGCTTCGTTTGGAAATATGCTGCCTCATGTGCATTGGCACATTATGGCACGATTTAAAGAAGATAGCTATTTTCCTGAACCCATGTGGGGAGCAAAGCAGCGTGACGCTGATTTAAATCTTCCCGATTTTGAAGGCTTTATAGAGAAAGTAAAAGCGCGACTTTAGTCACGTCTTCCACGATCTCCACCACCGCTACGACTGCGAGAACCGCCGCCGCCACTTCGGTTTCCACGGTATCCACCGCCTCCGCCGCTACGATTACGATTGCCACGGTAACCACCGCGACTACGTCCACCAGAATTACGACCCTTATTACGTTCTAAAGACTCTAAAATCTTCTCAAGACGCTGTGGTGCAATCCCAATATTTGTAGGACCTTTAATGGACTGATTATCAAGAAGCATAGAGATAAGTTTATAAGCAATCTGTGCTTGGTCTAAATCTTCCATCAATGAATCAAGAACTTCATGAGCCTCATCATAAATATTTTGCTTTTCAATATCTCCAATAAACTTATCTAAATGTGCTTTTTTAACATCATGTTTACTTGGAATATAAGCATGCTCCATCGTCGTACCCACTTTAGCACGAATGCGTTGAAGTTCTTTAAACTCTAAAGGAGTAACGAGTGTAATCGCCTTACCTTTTTGACCCGCACGACCGGTTCTACCAATCCGGTGAACATAAGACTCAGGATCAAAAGGGATATGATAATTGATAACATGAGTAATACTATCGATATGGATACCACGAGCAGCCACATCTGTCGCAACTAAGATATCGATAGCTTCTGTCTTAGCCCCACGAATGACCGATTCACGTTGGCGCTGTTCCATGTCACCATGTAAACCTTTGGCATTATAACCTACCGCTGATAGAACATTCGAAAGACGATCAACCTCACGTTTTGTACGACAGAATACAACAACTTTATTTGTCTCTTCCGCATCTAAAAGACGGATAATCGCATCATCACGCTCTTTCTCATCGATGACATAGTACTGCTGAGAAATATCAACATTTGTTGTCTCATCTTTTGTGATCGAAATAAATTCTGGATTCACTAAAATGCGCTCAGCCAATTTTTTAATCGGAGTTGGCATTGTTGCAGAGAAAAGCAGTGTTTGACGATCAGATGGAAGGTAGGAGAAAATCTCATTAATATCATCTAAAAATCCCATATCAAGCATCTCATCAGCTTCATCAAGAATAACTGTTTTTGGGTTAAACTCTTTAAGCATATTGCGCTTTAAAATATCAAGCATACGACCTGGTGTTGCTACAACAACTTGTGCACCACGTTCGATGAGTCCGAGTTGACGACTGTAAGAACTACCACCATATACGGTTACTGTTCTTGCACCAAGTTGTTTTCCATATTTAAAAAGTTCATCACTGACTTGATTAGCAAGCTCACGTGTTGGTGTAATAATGAGTACTTCAACACCAGCATTTAGATCCATATTGTTTAATACAGGCAATCCAAAGGCAGCAGTTTTACCTGTTCCTGTATGTGCCTGTCCAACAACATCACGACCTTCCATAATAATAGGAATGGCCAATTCTTGAATTGGACTCGGTGTTTTAAAACCAGCAAAATGTAAGGCTTTCATAATTGGCTGTTTCAGGCCAAATTTATCGAATGTTGAAGGAATTGTTGTATCTTTTTGAGTAACTTCAGCTTGTGTTGTTTCGTTTTCTTGAGACATGTGCTCTCTTTTTCATAAAATTAATACTGCTGAAAAAGGGGAAAGCGACTGCACAAAATCTCTACATGTAAAACCTTACATGTAACAAAGGCAAGCTTTCATATCACGATTTAAATAGAGATCTTCTCTAGGAGTTAAAGAGTGGATAGGTTGTTCTCAACAATATTAGAAGCGAATTATACCTGAATATTTATTGAGAACAGTGCTATATTTATAATTTAAGGTTTAAAATTTCATTCGGTGTTTATTTATCAACATCTTTTTCGACCATATAGGCTCTTTTAAATCCAATAATGTACGAATCTCATCATTTACCAAACGATATGAAACCGTCACATTAACACTATCAGCTTCTTTATTAAGTGGAAATTTAACACTCTTACTGCCATTAGCAGGAACCGACATATCGGCACTCTGTTTTACTGCCAAGTGTGGAATTGTCGGTTTTTTACGTTTACTTTCATAATGTCGTGTCAATGACATGCTCTGTCGTTTTATGACTTCACCCGTACTTTTATATTCAACATCAATAATCAATTCACGTGAACCAAAGCCGCTCGGTATATTATGTGGATTGGAATTTTTCAAAGTAACAACAAGAGCATCTTTAGTTTTCTTGACATCAAGATCTAAGGCACCTTCCCACATCACTTCAGTATGAGCACCTCTAAAGCCATGTTTTCGTACTTTACGTTTCACCTGTTTTCCATTATCAATACGTAGTGTTGAAGCAACGCCATCAATGCGAGGGCTCATGTGACAGTCCACACACTGCTTATCATTTTTTTGATACTCTTTTTCCATATTCGTAAACACTAAACCTGATTCTGATCTATCATTAGCATGACAGACCATACAGAGCGTATCTGCTTTATCATTAAAGTGATCACGTGCTTCCGTTTTATGATACGGTGAAAAGGAATCACTAAACGGACCCGCCATAGTTCCTTGTTCTAACCAACTTACGCGTTGTACACCACGTTTACTAGGGTCACGATCGTTATGGATTTTATCGATATTATGACAGACGACACAGTTGATACCTTCAGAGAGGGTATCACTTTGTAATGCTTCGTTCACTTCTGAGTTTTTATCCAACTTCATCGCTACTAGAATCTCATAATCGACATCCGTTTCTGTCACCGAGATACGAGGATTATGACAGCCTGCACATGCCACTTTTATAGCATTTTTCGACTTTCGACTTTTCCGAGAGACATAATCAACAGATTTACGAAAATACTCATCATTTTGATAATGAGACTTAGCATGCCATGATTTTTCCCACTGCTCTATGATCTGATGATGACATGACTTACACTTTGTTGAATCCTGATACTGCTCTGTTAATTTCACTGCTTGGGCAGCAAAAAGAGAGAGTGTTATCATAAGCGTGAATATTATAACTTTCATATGAACTCCTAATTATCTTTGACGATCTAACCAGACCATAAGACCTTTTTGTGCATGAAGACGGTTTTCAGCTTCTTCAAAAACGACACTCTGTTTTCCTTCTAAGACACTGACACTCACTTCTTGATCACGGTAAGCAGGAAGGCAGTGTAAAAAAAGTGCTTTATCATCAGCTATACTCATCAAATCGTCATCAACGATAAAGCCTTTAAACTTCTCGATACGCTCTGATTTCTCATCTTCTTGACCCATGGATGCCCAAGTGTCAGTGGTAACAACCGTGGCATCTTTAACAGCAACGCGAGGATCATTACATGTAATAATTTTAGCCCCACTCTCTTGAGCCAACTCTTGTGCATGGGCTAAGATCGATGCATCACATTCAAAACCTTCTGGTGTCGCAACTCGAAGCTCAAACCCCAACTTTGCCGCAAGCATAAGCCACGAGTGTGTCATATTATTACCATCACCAACATAAGCAACTACGAGCTTTGGGGTTTGATTATTTTCAACTAAAGTCATATAATCAGCCAATAACTGTACAGGATGATACGAATCTGTCAGACCATTGATGACAGGAACTTTAGAATATGCAGCGAACTCTTCTATCATAGTATGCGCGAAGGTACGGATCATAATCATATCATTCATTGAGGAGATAACTCGAGCCGTATCTTTTACCGGTTCACCACGTCCTAGATGAATATCTCTATTTGATAAGAACAGTCCATGACCGCCCAGTTGAAAGATGCCCGTTTCAAAACTAACACGTGTCCGTGTTGAACTTTTTTCAAAAATCATTGCCAAACTCTTATTTGGCATATAAGAGTTAATCTGACCAGACTTGAGCTCTTTTTTAATCTCAATGCCTAAATCAATAATTTCTAATATCTCTTCTTTTGTATAATCTTTAAGTGATAAAAAATGCCTCAACCTCAACCTTTATTATGTATTACAAAATCATATTTATTTAATAGTAGCATAACTATGATAATAACTTAGCCACTTCTTTGGCATGATAGCTGATAATAATATCAGCTCCAGCGCGTTTAAACCCAATCATGGTCTCCATGAGTACCCGATCATAATCGATCAATCCTGCTGTACCAGCATGTTTTAGCATAGCGTACTCACCACTAACATTATAAACTGCAAGAGGGAGAGAACTGTTTTCACGAATATCTCGAATAATATCTAAATATGCAAGTGCTGGTTTCACCATTAAAATATCAGCACCTTGGATCTCATCTTCAACACTCTCAGCAATAGCTTCACGACGATTAGCAGGGTCCATCTGATAACTCGAACGATCACCAAAACTCGGAACCGATTCAGCCACATCACGAAATGGTCCATAATAACCGCTTGCAAATTTTGTAGAATACGCCATAATGGGAAGATTTTCATATCCAGCTGCATCAAGACCTTCACGTAAGGTCTCAATAATACCATCCATCATTCCTGATGGTGCAATCATATCGACACCCGCTTTAGCATGAATAATCGCTTGTTGAACAGAAATATCAAGCGTTGCGTCATTATTGACCGTTTCATGCTCATGATCGATAATACCACAGTGTCCGTGATCAGTATATTCACAAAAGCATAAATCACTCACTACAAACATATCAGGATGCGCACTTTTTACAGAGCGAATTGCCGTAGCGATGATACCGTGATCGTGCAGTGCATCCGAACCAATCGAATCTTTTACATCTGGAATTCCAAAAAGAATAATAGAGTAGATACCTAAATCTTTTAATGTTTCACACTCTTTTACCATCTCATCGATACTCATCTGAAAAACACCAGGCATAGAAGCGACTTCCGTTTTAATCCCTTCTCCGCTTCTAACAAAAAGAGGATAGATAAAGTCATTGACACTCACATGATTTTCTCTTACAAGTGAACGTAAATGAGAATTAAGACGGTTTCGGCGAAATCGTTGAAACATAAGGGCTCCATTGGATATAATAATATAATTATAATATATTATCAAGATAAAGTTAAAACTAATGAACATAACCTTTTCAAACGAAGCCAACTTACCTTCACGCTTTGGAAACTTCAAAATTAAAGCCTTTAAAGAACACCATAAAGAGCATTTAGTTATCTATAAGAGTGACCTTCCTGAAATACCGACGATTCGTATCCATTCAGAGTGTCTAACGGGTGACGCGATAGGAAGTCTAAAATGTGACTGCCGTGACCAACTTGAATATGCACTACAGCATGTTGAAGAACACGGGGGAATGGTCATATACTTACGACAAGAGGGAAGAGATATTGGCTTACTCAATAAAATCAATGCCTATGCCCTCCAAGACCAAGGGCTTAATACTATAGAAGCCAATCATCAACTCGGCTTTAATGCGGATGAACGCACCTATGAAGTGGTAACAACAATCTTACATCATTTTGATATCAAAAAAATCAAACTACTAACCAATAATCCTCATAAAATCAGTTCTCTTAAAGAGATTGAAATTGTAGAGAGAATCTCTATTATCATGGAGTCTAACAGTCATAACGAAAAATATTTACAAATTAAAAAAGATGATATGGGACATCTGCTCTAGGTAATAACACCTATATCTTTGGTTATGAGAGCATCACAGATAGTCACCAGGCTCTTCTAGATAAGCATACCTTACTTTATCTTAATAAAAGAAAAAAATATATATAATCTTCTTTATGAAAAAGAAAGAACAGCTAAAACAGATAATTAGAGATTTTCATCGAAGTTCTAACTTTGATGTTAAATCTCGCACTTTACAGCCACCAACAGATACAAAAAAGATAATAACACTTATTGGCGTAAGAAGATGTGGAAAGACATCTATACTCTATGGTATGATTAATAAGCTTTCTCAAACCGTTGATAAAACGAAAATGTTATTCCTAAACTTTGAGGATGAAAGATTAGAGTTAAATAGTGATGAGTTAGACTTAGTGCTTCAAGCCTATATGGAATTGTACCCAGAACAAAATCTAAGTGAATGTTATCTGTTTTTTGATGAGATTCAAAATATACCAAATTGGGAAAAATTTATTCGTAGAGTGTATGACACAATTTCAAAAAATATCTTTATAACGGGTTCAAACTCCAAACTTCTAAGTTCAGAGATAGCTACAAGTTTAAGAGGAAGAACCTTATCATTTGAAGTTTTCCCATTATCGTTTAAAGAATACCTATCTTTTAAAGATATAGAGATAGATTTATACTCATCCAAACATTTAGCTCACATTAAAAATGCACAAGAGACATTTTTAAAAAATGGTGCATTCCCTGAAACCCTATTTTTAGATGAGATATATGCTAATCAAACCCTACAAGAGTATTTTAATGTTCTTTTATACAAGGATTTAGCAGAAAGATATAATATCACTAATACTATTGCTTTAAAGTTCTTTCTAAAGCGTATTATTGCTTCATCCACAAAACAAATTTCAATCAATAAAATATATAATGAGTTAAAGTCAAGTGGTATAAAAATAGGAAAAAATACCCTATATAATTTTTTAGATTATGTACAAAACATCTATTTAGCATTAACGCTTCAAAGATATGACAAATCACTTGTAAACAAAGAGCTTGGAGAGAAAAAAATCTATAGTATAGATATAGGTTTAAACAATGCTACTGAGTTTAAGTTTTCTGACAACATTGGTAAAGCATTAGAAAATGCACTGTTTTTAGAATTAAAAAGAAATAATTATGAAGTATATTATTATCGCTCACAAAAAAGTGAATGTGATTTTGTAATATCAACTAATGGAAAAATCACTAATGCTATCCAAGTAACTTATGACATGAGTGATATGGATACCAAAACAAGAGAAGTTAAAGGTCTTGTAGAGGCTTGTAAACACTTTAATTTAAAAACAGCACTAATAGTTACATATGATAGTGAAGATGAAATAATCGAAGATGGCATAAAAATAGAAATTCTTCCCTTTTATAAGTGGTCTAATTAAGCTACAGGATATACAATAAACTTAAGAAATTGTGTGATATCAATTTTGTATTATTTTTTATTGAAGTCCCGTATTCAAGGGATTTGAGAGTGGTGCGCACGAGAGGATTTGAACCTCCACACCCGTAAGGCACTACCCCCTCAAGGTAGCGTGTCTACCGTTCCACCACGTGCGCAGTTTTAAAAGTTAAAAGTATCCAGTAAAAGTGAAAAATGAGGGCTTAAACTGAGATAGTTAGAAACGTGATAATCACGTTTCTAAAATATTGATTATCCTAAGTACGGGTTAGCGTAAAGAGCGATAAGAGCAATTACAAGTGTATAGATAACTTGTGCTTCGATCATTGCAAGTGCGATGAACATTGTAGTCATTAGTTTTCCACCAAGACCTGGGTTACGTGCAGTACCAGCAATAGTTGCAGCAGCAGTATGACCCATACCGATTGCTCCACCTAGTGCAGCTAGACCAAGACCAACACCAGCAGCGATCATTGAATATGCTTTAAGAGTTTGATTTGCAACTTCAGCTTCAGCAGCGAAAGCAGCAGCAGTTAATGCTAATAATACGAAAAGAATTTTTTTCATTCTAATCTCCATTTTTTAAATTTTGTTTCAAAGTCCGTTCGGATAACGTAAATCTCTTACATGTAAAAGACCAACCCACACATAAATGCAATGGATTTCCCTACTAAATCACTTTGAGTAGCGCATTATAGTCAAAAATATTTAAATCTTTGCTTATCCGCGTCCTAAGCTAATTTTATTGCCTTTGAACTCTAAAATTTCAACATGAATCTTATCGCCTTCACTCAAAACATCGGAAACTTTTTCAACACGTTGATCTGAAATTTTTGAGATATGCAATAGACCATCAATTCCACCAGGAAGTTCAATAAAAGCTCCAAAATCAACAATCTTCTTAACTGTACCTTCCGCCTTGTCCCCTACCTGATATTCAATTTTAGGCGCTTTTTCGGCACTCGCAATTCCCTCAATATGAGCACGGGCATCTTTAATACCTTGACGATTAGTACCGGATACTTTGACATTTCCTTGTTTTTTATCGATGTCAATAGCCACTTCAAATTTCTCTATGATTTCACGAATCGTTTTACCCGCTTGACCGATAATATCTCCAATACTTCCTGGATCGATACTAAAAAGATCACTGCTAGGCAAGATACCCTCATTTAGTTCGATACTCTCTTCATGATTTTGCATAATATCAATAATATGTGAACGACCTACCTGTGCTTGGATTAGTGCTTCTTTTAATATATCAAGAGAGATCCCACCAAGTTTGATATCCATCTGTAGTGCGGTAATGCCTTCTTTTGAACCTGCTACCTTAAAATCCATATCGCCATCATGATCTTCAAGACCCATGATATCACTTAAGATGGCGTATTCATCACCTTCACTGACCATACCCATGGCAATTCCTGCAATAGTATCACTCATCTCAATATCACCAGCGCGTAAAGCCATATAACCGCCACAGACTGTTGCCATTGAAGATGAACCGTTGGATTCTAAGATTTCAGAGACTAAACGTACTGTATGCCCCGATTCTGGCATGGCTGCTTCAAGTGCACGTTTAGCTAAATTCCCATGACCTAACTCTCGACGACGTGGTGGTCCAACGGGAGAAGGTTCACCCACACTAAAACCAGGGAAGTTATAGTGAACCATAAACTCTTCATTTTGGGTACGTTCAGCCGTGAGGTCTTCATACATCTGGGCATCTTTATCACCGCCGAGCGTTAAAATTACAAGAGCTTGCGTTTGACCGCGTGTAAATAGCGCTGAGGCGTGTGCTGATGGCAAAATATTAGTCTCAATTCGGATAGGGCGGACCTCATCAAGCGTACGACCATCAGCGCGAACATGTTCATTGAGAATCTGTGCTCTTACCATTTCACGTTTTACTTTTTCGATAGCATTTTTAAGAACACTTTCATCCCAATCACTTTTCTGGGCAATAATACCTTTACGGATTTGACGAAGCGCAGTAGAACGTTCTGTTTTTGCCATATGATTGATCGCTTTTTTTATCTCCTCGGCATGCGTCTCACGTAAATACTCACTCATCTCAACACTATTTTCATCTTCAAGAAGAACAAGGGTATTGACTTTTTTCGCATAAGGGGTAAATGACGCTTCATAGGCTGTATTTGAAATTTTTAATTCAGCCTGTGCTTGTGCTAAGACTTCAATCAGCTCATTTTCACTCATCGCATTTGACTGGTACTTTGCCATAGTATCCATGCCAAGAGCTGGATCAATCATTGGATCAACAATAGCCGCATTTAACATTTCAACTTCGACAGAGCCTTGAGTTCGCATTTCAATCATTAAAATGTCATCTTTTGAACCAGAAAGGTAGAGATCAAGTGTTGACGCTTTAAGAGCTTGAGCCGTAGGATTTATGACAATTTCACCATCAATTTTCGCCATACGTATTGCCGTCACTGAGTTAGAGATATCAATATCAGAAATATACAGTGCTGCAGATGCTGCATTGAGTGCTAAAACCTGAAGATCAGCATCTTCATCCACACTTAAAACCATAATAGTAATTTGCGTTGGGTTAGAAAACCCTTTTGGAAATAGAGGACGTAGCGATCTATCAACAATACGTGAAGTCAAGGTTTCAAAATCGCTTGGCTTTGTCTCTCTTTTAAAAAAACCACCAGGAAACTTACCTGCTGCATAGGTCTTTTCAATATATTGAACCGTTAAAGGTAAAAACCCATCATCTACTAAGTTCGTCTCATCGGTAACCACCGTAGCCAACATAACAGTATTACCACTTTTAAGCCATACCGCTCCATTTGCTTGCGCAGCAACCTGATCAAAAGCGTAGCTCTCATCTTTGTTAGTTAAATCCAATTCAACATTATAGTTCATCCATTATCCTTTTTTAATATCATCTCAATCGTTTCATCATCTACCGGCTCTAATTTTTCGTAATAACACGGCGTCTCTTTAAAATTATCAATCTCTTTTATGCAAAACACTTCATCAACCAAGGCTTCAATAGCATCAAGTATCTCTTGAGGTACAATAGGTACTGCGACATACACGGCCTTGGGTTTTTGTGCCAAAATAGCTTTGATAGCAAGCATCAGTTTTAAACCTGTTTCAGATCCTTCATCTACAATGAGTACGGTTTCACCTTGTTTAGAATCAAAGTGCCGTCCTTTACGATACTTATAAATATCGGGTAAAATTTTTTCTTCATGCTTTCGTGATGCCTCACCATAGACATAATCAACTTGAATATCAAAGGAGTGACATAAAGCTTCATGAATAACGATCTCTTCTGTCTCACAGACTCGTGCAATTTCACAATCAGTATTATTAGGGGCTGAGATCGATGCGGAAAAGAGTAGATCAACAGGAAGAGATAATCTCTTATTTACGGATGCAATTACAGCCAATCCCCCTTTGGATACTGCAACAAAATTCCAATGTTCAAGACGCATGCGCTCTAGTGGCAAAACATCACGTAGGGCATTTCCTGCACTATCCCGATCTTTAAATAGCTTCATGCTCAACCTTAAATTGCCGCAGCTGAAGTACCAAGCAGGTACTTAAGGTTATTATCGATAAATTTAACACCAATACCAAAGAAAATATTTTGAGATTCACTATTCATAAAGTTATCCCATCCGCCATAGATCTCTAAATGTTTTAAAAAACGATAATTGACAAGCATTTTTGCATGAATATTTTCGCCTCGAACATCATTTACTGCATTGAAATCAAAGAGTTCTAAGGAGGCTTTGAAGCGGTTATTATCTGCATAATAATCGACTCCCACACCTCCCGTTGATTCTATAACACCACCACGCATTAGTATGTCACCAAAACGCTTCCCGTATTGCGCGGAGATATAAGTCTTACCTTTTTCATGAACACTTGGTTCAATACCTGGACGTGTATAATCACCCATAGAGATGACATCAAAAAGATAATAGGTCTCTGGATTAGGAAGATAGCTTACATGTAAGTAAATTTTAGAGTCTCTATCACGCACAAGATATTCACCATGCATGCCAACTTGAAGTTCACTTACCGTAAAGTTTGAAAGCAGTGAATCCACTTTATCAAAAGCCTGCTGTCCACTATCAAAAAAGCTATCAGCTGATGTCAGTGCACTGTTTAGCGAATCACGATTTTCTGCAATAACACTACTCACATTATCTTCAATAGCAATGAATTTATCTACAGCTAGTGGCAGACTCGTTTCAAGCGCTCCACTGATATTGTCAAGTCGTTTTGTTAAAGAATCAATACGCCCCATAATACCAGGAAGATCCTGATTGATGGTATTAGCTGTCTGAGTAAAACCCGCACCCATATCTCTGAAATTTTCTATGGCAGCAGCCAATGCAGCACGGTTTTCCATAATGAGCAGGTCTAAATGCTTACCCACATCCCTAAAAGAACTAATGGTTTGACGTAAATTCTCTTTTTGCTCTTCATTAAGAACTTCACGCAGATCTTGCATCAAAAGTTTAAGCTCATTAGCTGCAGCATTGACTGAATCACTGGTTTCATCAAAAGCAGCGTAGCGTTTAAAATGCTCTATCTTTCCTCCATCACTAAGTGATTCCGGACTTTGACCTTGAGCAATATTCACCATTTTTGCACCCAAGACACTCTCTTGAGCGATTATAATAACCGAATCTTTTGCTATTTCAACATTCTGTGCTATTAAAAAGCTCAATTTAACTTGCCGTCCTTCAACAGCGATCTCGCTAATCTCTCCAATCTTTACACCATTCATAGAGACATGACTGTGTATTTCAAGACCGCTTGCATCGTTAATATAGGCATAGACTTTATAGCCTTTTTGATTCCAATTTCCTAAATTATTAACCTGCGTTGAGAGCATTAGCAATGCGAAAAGACCTAAAACAACAAAGAGACCAATTTTAGCTTCGAGTTTCATCTACGAACCTTCTAATACATTACTCATTTTATAATTCAATTCTGAACCACCCATCGGTTTAAGTGCAATCGTAAAATAGATATATTTATCATATACCGAGGATGACTCATTATTAGTTAAGGTCGGTCGGTTATTTTCAACATATCTTAGACCAAAGTCCCAACATCGTTTCGAATATAAAAATCCAATTTCCATATTCTTTTTGACAGCATTCTCAAAATCATAAGCATATTTTCCAAAATAACGATACTTCCTAGAGTATTGATACCAAACATCTGCGGTAAAATAACTATTTTTTATTTCATCTCGAGATTTAATAATATCTTCATAAAAATGGTTGATACTTACATTTACAATTTCATCATTATAACGCACTGAGTTAAGAAGTTTCGTGATTTTGTTAAGATCATGATTATAAAAAGTGTCATTATAATAACTTAAGCCCAGACCAAGGTCAAGTTCTAACTCATTTTCAAGTTCTCCAAAACGATTCTCTCCGCCCTCATAACTAACACGTTGAGCTAATTTATGATAAAGTAATTGCTCCCCATCTTCAAAAAAATACTGAGAAAACTTAAGTTGGGTTGCATCTTCTACATTTGAAAGATTGTAATAATCACACACATCTGTATTCCAACCCGAATCTCCAGCACATAAGGTCTCATAATCCTCATAGTAGCCACTTTTATACTGACTTTCTGACTTGGCATAAGCGAGTTCAAAACCTATAGTATGAGCAAGAGTAGTATATCCACGTGTTAATGAAGTTCCGGCACTCATAAGGTGATAGTAACGACCAAAAAGACCACTATTATACTTAATATTTGGATTATAAATGCTAGCATCACCACCAAAAGTGATCTGCCTTGCATAAAAATTCGCTTGATAACTTAGATCAAGGTAATCATCTAAAAAAACGCCTTGTAAGGTTAGTGGAATCGTAATATCACTCTGCATGGCCGTCTTGCCTTCAGCTCTTTGAAAATTATTAAACGTCATATCAAGTTGATACAAAAAATGATCGTCTAAAACACTCTCAAGGTAGCGATGATACTGCACAATAGGGACTTTTTGAATGGTACCTGCATTACTCTGTTTACTTAAGTCTAGAAAATATTTAAAATACGCACCGATATAATTTTTCTCTTCATTATAAAAAATATTGACCTTCGAATCAATCTGATTAGAAGTCGTATTTTGCGTTTCATCATTATTGGCAAGATTGAGATAATCAACATCATTCATCCACGTAATATCGCTATATAGTCCCGATTGTCCTTTAAGCTCAAGTCCAAACCAATCCCATAAAAAAGCTCGATTCTCATAATTCAATCCAAATCCATAATGATCTTCATGAGCCAAATCAAATTCTTCGGCATATTCAGGTCGCTCTTGAAAATATCCTGCAGTCAACTCTCCTGAAGCAACACTTGAATCAACAAAACGTAAATTTGCATAAACACCCTTACCACGTAAGGTACGAATTTGAGGTCGCAGTTCAATATCCCATTGATCATCTATAGCGATATAAAAAGGTTGTTCATAAAAAAAGCCCTCATCACTCGAAATTCCAAAGCCAGGAGTAAGCAGACCACTACGTCTTCGTGTGTCTAGCGAGTAGCCAAAATATGGAAAATAGAAGATAGGCATATCATAGATGTGTAATCTTGCGTTATACACATTCATCCAACGTGTTTGTGAATTATAATCCGAAGAGCTAAAATAGATCTTCCATAAAGGAGTATTGGGATTACATCCTGAAACCATGCCTTCATTAAGGGAAAAGTCTTTACCTTCACCCTTAGCCTGCGCTGTACTCATCCAGACTTGGCTCCCTTTATCAATCAGATAAAATGGAGCAAAAAGACGCTCCTCTTTATCGATATCAATCTTCGCATATTCACCTAAGGCGTGATAAATCGAGCCTTGCATTGCTGTGATACTTCCAAAAAGTTCTAGCTGTTTATGTTTACGATCAAAAGTAGCTTCGTTTGCGCTAAGATAATGTTCTTTATAGATAACGACAACATTACCTTTAGCACTGACATGGGTTTCATTAGAGTCAAGTGTTGTAGCATACATCTCAATTTGGCTTTTAGCTGCATTGAGTACTGATACAAAAATCAATACACTAACAAGAACACTTTTAGGCATTGACCACCAAAGTCTGAGCAGTTCTATCATGCCATGTTCGTTTTAAAGGATCAAAACTTCCCCATAAAAATCCAAGATAAAAGAGCATCTCACTGATAATTCTAAAGGTGGCTCTATTAAAGGCGGTGCTTAAAGAAGGATGCGATAGGGTTCTAATTTCTATGACCTGTATTTTCATAAGAATTTTTCCTAAAGTAGCGCCATATTGCATCACAAAAAAAGTCTGATAGATAATTTTCATCGCCATATACTCTAAAACAAAGGTATTAGTCACATTGATGATCTGCTCCATTGTCTCTGCATTCACAAAAGAGTCCCATAAAACGACCATCAGTAAGACAGAAAGTAGAAGTTCATCGATAAAAAATGCCAAGCCTCGTTTTTTAACATCAGCTAATTCGAGCTGTTCTCGGTGAAGAATATCTTCAATCTCATCATTCATTATAGAGCCTGATATGCGATATCTGTACGTAGCTTTTTACCTGCAAAATGGACCTGTCCACAGAGCATATAAGCACGATTACGCGCCTGTTGGATACTATCACCCAAACCAACACAGACCAGAACACGTCCTCCTGTGGCATATAAGACACCCTCTTCTTCGCCAACACCCGCATAAGAGATATGCGCATTTTGAGCAATCTCATCGTGAACAATATTATCTACAACAATCTCAGCAGGTTCACTTCCCTTATAAGGGTAATCGCGACTTGCCATAACAACACCGACAGCAAACTGTTTTGAAAAGCTTACATGTAAAGCATCCAACTGCTTTGTTGCCGCCTTATAAAACAGTTCACTCGCTGGTGTTTGCATCAAGGGCATTAAAATTTCACATTCAGGATCACCAAAACGAACATTAAACTCTAGGGTAATCGGCTCACCATTAACAATCATCAAACCAATAAACAGCACCCCTTCAAAAGGTGCCCCCTCAGCCTGCATTCCATCAAGCGTAGGACGGACTACACGCTCTTTTACTTTTTCATAAATCACATCATCCACGAGTGGTGTTGGAGCGTAAGCACCCATACCACCTGTATTTGGTCCTTCGTCACCATCTAAGAGACGTTTATGATCTTGCGCGGCAGGAAGTAAAATGTAATCTGACCCATCACAAATCGCAAACATAGAGAGCTCATAACCATCAAGAAACTCTTCTACAATGACATTTTTTCCCGCATCACCAAAAGATTTTCCACTTAGCATCTCTGAGACCGCTTTTTTTGCTTCATCATGGCTCTGAGCGATAATGACTCCCTTACCAGCACATAAACCATCGGCTTTTACGACAATAGGAGTAGTCAGTGAATCGATAAACGTAAAGGCTTTTTCAATCTGATTGGTCTCGATATATGCTGCAGTAGGAATATTATATTTTGCTAAAAAGTTTTTCATATAGACTTTAGAGCCTTCAAGACGCGCAGCCTCTTTACTTGGTCCAAAAATCGTAAGACCTTTTGCTTTAAAAATATCAACAACACCATCAACTAAGGGGGCTTCAGGACCAACAATTGTTAAATCAATACCATTATCAATAGCAAACCGTGCAAGATCGTCATAATCTTTAATGCTAAGATTTTCACCTAAACGTGAGGTAGCACCATTTCCTGGAGCAAAGTAGAGCTTATCAACTGCTTCATCTTTTGTTAGCATACGGCCAATGGAGTATTCACGCCCACCGCTTCCAAGTATCATAATATTCATAAAAAATTTCTCCGTGACTCTGTTTCGTGAAGTAAGTATTCATACAAAAGTAAACTCTTGTATCAACACTTAAAAGTCCAAATGGGCGTCACGTAAGTAGCTTTGGTTCTCAAAGCCTAAAAACGGTAGATTGAGTGTTCTTTCAGGGGCCATTTCTAAGACAAAGTCTTCAAACAAAACCGCCACACACAAGAACAACTACGGCATCCACCAAATGAATATGTAGAACCCCCTGATATACGATGACTCGCACCATTCAGGCTTTAAAAAATTATAGCCAATAATTGCTTAGGAATCAGAATTGAATAAAATGTAAATCTTAGGGATTGCTATTTTAGTTCTAGTCACACTATTTTATGAGGAGCATAGCCTTAGCTACGCGACGATTAAAATCGTTTGACTAGGGCTAAAAGAGTACGCTAAGATTTATGTTTTATTTAATTTTGATTCCTTATAATTAATTTTAGAGAGATAAACTTTGTGCACGTTTAATACATTCTTCAACCGTAGGTTTCATTGCGATAAGACTCTTTACATGTAAAGGAAGTGCTTTTTGTGTTGTCGTGCCAATAACAACTATCGTGTTACTTTCTTTAAAGCTATTTTGCTTTAAAAAACACTTAATCGAGGATGGAGATGTAAAGATAAGAACCGCATTGTCTTCTATTTTCAAAGGAGCTAAATCATCATTACATGTAGTCTTATACACAATCGGATCATCAATGGCAACGCCTTCTTCTCGTAATTGAGATGCAAAATCAGTCACAATAGTCTCAGCACGAGCATAACAGAGTTTTAAATGACTAAAATGAGCTTGTATTATCTTGCACAGATCTTTACCATAACCTTCTCCTACATGTAAGAGTTTAGCTCCCATAGATTGCGCTTTATCCGCAGTTGGTTTTGAGATAGCGATTATAGGAATATTTTTCCATCTAGGATTGTATTTTTCTAAGGCGAATAAGGCTTGTTTCGAGGTAATCACTAAAGCATCATATTGCGATAATTCAAGACTTACATGTAAGAATTCAATAGCAAGGATAGGAATATGTACAACCCCCTCACAAGGGGTTTTAGAGAAGAGATAAATACTTTTTTTCATCGTAAAATTGTGAGTTTGGCTTAGGTTTTCTTGTTTTTCACGTTAGACGTACATTAAGTACGTCGTTGTGAAATCAAGGAAAGATAAGCCGAAATCACTATTTTTATTCCCATTCGATTGTTGCGGGAGGCTTGGAAGAGATATCATATACCACACGGTTAATACCATCAACTTCATTGATAATACGGCGACTAATACGCTCTAAAAGATCATGAGGCAGATGAGCAAAAGTAGCTGTCATGCCATCAACGGCTTCAACAACACGAACACAGACCGTATTATCATAGGTACGATTATCGCCCATAACGCCAACCGATTTCACATTTAAAAGTACCGCAAAAGCTTGCCATGTTTTTGTATAATAGCCACTTGCTTTAAGCTCATCCAATAAGATGACATCGGCTTCACGTAAAAGTGTTAAATCTTCTGAATTAACATCACCCATAATTCGTATGGCTAAACCAGGTCCAGGAAAGGGATGACGATTAATCATACCTTCTGGAAGTCCGAGTTCAAGGCCCACTTTACGAACCTCATCTTTAAAGAGTTCACGCAGAGGTTCGATTAGCTCAAAGTCCATCCAATCAGGAAGTCCTCCGACATTATGATGTGACTTAATAACTTCTGATGGACCATTGACTGAAATTGACTCAATAACATCGGGATAGAGGGTACCTTGTGCCAAGAACTTGATACCATCATGTTTTTTTGCCTCTTTTTCAAACTCTTCAATAAAGGTATGCCCAATAATCTTACGTTTCTGCTCAGGATCAGAGATTCCAGAAAGTTTCTCTAAAAAGTTATCAACGGCATCAACCGTCA
Source organism: Campylobacterota bacterium (assembly GCA_034659135.1). GTDB lineage: Bacteria > Campylobacterota > Campylobacteria > Campylobacterales > Sulfurimonadaceae > S010-53. The sequence goes on along the minus strand of JAYEGP010000036.1, from coordinate 2,486 downwards.
CAAGAGGCACTTTCAAATTAATTTTAAAGACCTCTTCAACTTGATTACGTTCCCCTTTACGCAAGAGTCCATTATCAACAAAAACCGGAATGAGTTGATCACCGATAGCCTCGTAAAGAATCGCTGCTGTCACCGAAGAGTCAACACCACCACTTAAGCCACAAAGGACTTTAGCATCACCAACGAGCTCACGAATCTTTTTGATCTGCTCTTTAACGAAGTGTTCCATCTTCCACTTTTCAGTAACACCACAGATGGTACGTGCAAAGTTTCGAAGCATCAAATAGCCCTCTTCTGAGTGCTGAACTTCAGGGTGAAACTGCATGGCGTAAACATGTTTCTCTTCATTGGCAATTGCTGCAAATGGAGAGTTATCAGAATGGGCTATTGGTTTAAAACCTTCGGGGAGTTCGTCAACACGATCACTATGACTCATCCAGACAATACGACCATCATCACAATCTTTAAAAAGTGGTGAACTTTCGCCATGCTCAACATTCACTGCTAGCTCTGCTTTACCATATTCATGATGATCAGAACGAATAACTGAACCCCCAAAATCAACAGCAATACGCTGCATACCGTAACAGATGCCAAGAATAGGGAGTCCTAAGTCATAAACACCTTTATCGACTTCATACGCATCTTTATTATAGACCGATGATGGGCCACCACTAAGAATAATACCTTGAGGATTTTTCGCTTTAATGTCATCAAGAGAAGCATGATAAGGAATAATTTCACAATAGATTTTATCTTCACGGAGTCTTCGAGCAATCAGCTGTGTGTATTGAGAACCGAAATCAAGAACAAGTATACTAACGTCTTTCATATGTAAGCCTTTAAACGTATTTTAAACGCATAATAATGATGAAAGGATACTGCAAAACAGATTAAGATTCGATTTTAGATATGAAGCAGGAATGAGGCCTATATTAGGCTTCAGAAAGTCGTCTGATATCTTTTAAGATATATAATGCACTCCTATCGAATCAGCTCTTTTGAGTGCTGAATCGACAATCGATTGTGCGGTTAAAAGTCTTAACTTCAACATTCTACCCAGCTCTTTTTTAAACATACTCTCAATAAAATCACGTGCCTCTTCCAAGCCCTCTTGTGAGCGTACGATGGAGACATTATTCCACATCATACGTCGTAATGCATCTTTTTTCTCTTTATCAGTGGGCAGGACCAAAGGCTCTTTAGAGATTTCAAATGTTTTTTTACATGTAAGGCTTTCACTTTTAAGTATTTTCTTGACGGCACGTGATGCAAAAACCAGACCTTCTAGCAGTGAGTTACTTGCCAATCGATTTGCTCCATGTACCCGAGTTGATGCCACTTCACCTATGGCAAAAAGTCCTTTGATATTCTCAACTTCGCCATCAAGATTCGTTCTGATTCCCCCTATAGAGTAATGAAATGCAGGTGATATAGGAACCCGTTGCTGGGGTACTTTATAACCTAGGGCTTTTAGATTTAGACTAATATTTGGAAAACGCACATGAAACGCTTCAGAATTAAAGTTATCAAAAGAGAGGTACACCTTTTTCTTATGCTTTTTTTTGTAATCAAAAATTGCACGGCTGACAATATCGCGTGAAGCCAGCTCTCCCCGCTCATCGTATTCAAATAAAAAACGGCACCCATCTTCATCTTCAACATAAGCACCTTCTCCACGAAGCGCTTCAGTTAAAAGTTGCTTTCGTGCAGAGTCGCTGCCCACATACACCGTAGGATGAAACTGTGTCATCTCCATACGCTCTACTTTAATGCCTTTTTCAATACAGATACCATGAAGTTCGCCACTAATGCTTGAGGCATTGGTATGATATTTATAAAGTGAGCCTACACCGCCACTTGCTATCACCACTTCTGAAGCCATAATCTGCTTAAATCCATCACGATAATAGACCTCAACGCCACAAATCTTATCCTCATCAATCAATAGATCAGTTACGGTAGCACCAGCGAGCATGGGATGTGTTGTTTGGCGTAATAAAAAATGGTGCAGATAACGCCCTGTAGCATCACCACCTGCTCGTAAAATGCGTTGACGTGAATGTGCTGCTTCTTGCGTATAATAGAGGTTTCCCGCTTCATCACGATCAAAGACAAAGCCCTTGTGTACCAAATCTGCAATAATACCTTGACTCTCTTGACTTAAGGTACGTACCGCCTCTTCATCACACAAACCATCACCTGCGAGTAGAGTGTCATTAATATGCGAAGGAATATCCGCATCATCAAAAGCTGTTGTCACACCGCCTTGTGCATAAAAAGTGTTACATTCCCAAGGCTGTGCCTTATTAATAATAAGTACTTTTTTATCCGAAGGAATATTAACAGCAGCGTAAAGACCGGCTATTCCTGCACCAACAATTATAATATCGTACTGCATTACTGACTCACTTGCTTCTCAGGATAAAATGGAGCAGCTTTATACCCACATCCCTGAAAACTTAACATCAAAGATGATACTATCA
>JAYEGP010000035.1:0-5722 GCA_034659135.1 Campylobacterota bacterium | reverse complement strand
ACTTATTTTTCTAATTAATCTGCACTTAAACTCTGATTTACAATTCATTGTCCCTTACAACATATAGTTACATCAAAATACAGTAGTTACAATAACTATAGATATAAGGATTAAAATTATGGGACTATATGATCGTGATTATGCTCGTGAGAGTAGTTATGGCTTTGAAGCTCAAAGTAGACCTGAGACACAGATTGTCTCTTTTGTAAAAGAGACTTACAAACTTTTTGCAGCTTCTATGATGGCAGGTGCAGCAGGTGCTTATGTAGGAATTCCTATGGCAGCGACAATTCAGGCTTGGTTTATACCACTGTTTATTTTAGAAATTGGTTTGCTTATTGGTTTACACTTTGTAAAACATAAGCCAGGGATTAACCTTGCAGTCATGTTTGCATTTGTTTTCATGACAGGTATTACCTTGGCACCATTATTAGCTCGTACCCTTGGAATGAGTGGTGGAGGCGCTATTATTGGAAATGCTTTTGCAATGACTTCAGTAATTTTTGGTGCGATGAGTTTCTTCGCTGTCAAAACAACAAAAGATTTTACTGGCTACGGTAAACCACTGATGATCGCACTTGTAGTTATTATCGGTTTCTCTCTTGTAAATATGTTTTTTCTACAAAATCCAATGTTACATGTACTGATTTCTGGTGCGGTTGTACTGTTGTTTAGTTTCTTAGTAATCTATGATACTCAAAATATTATCCGTGGTGCGTATGAAACGCCTATTGATGGTGCTATCGCTCTTTACTTAGATTTTCTAAATATCTTTACGGCACTTTTACAACTGTTTGGAATCTTTGGAAACGACGATTAAAACACTCTCACCCGAACTCTATCGGGTGATTGATGCTAACCTCAATCGCCTCAGAGAAGGCATACGTGTTGTTGAAGACATTGCACGCTACTCTCAGAACAATAAAACTATCGCAACACAACTTAAATCACTCCGCCATAAAAGCAGGATTGATGACTTACAAAAACTTTTAAATTCTCGTGATAGTGTTAATGACGTCTTACGACCGACCCTCGCTACTGAGATGAATCGCAGTGATCTCAAAAGTATTATGATTGCTAACTATAAACGTGCTCAGGAATCTTCACGTGTCTTAGAAGAGATGTATAAAATCATTGAGCCTTCTTTATCAGAAAACTTCAAAACAATACGCTATGAGCTTTATAGCCTAGAAAAAACTCATCTTAGCGAGAATGAATAAAAAGTACTTCAAATTCTAAATTAGTATGAGGGTACTCTTGCATAAGTTGTCGTGTCTGCTTATAGCCCAATACTCTTCGATTACCACTAACTCCACTTCTTTTAATGTAGCGAAATAGATCTCTCTTGGATTCGAACTCTAAGGTATAAGAAACCAACTCATATTCAGCATCAAAATACTCTTTTGCACTACTGATAATAGTATCAGAGCAACGTAAGAGTGGCTCTAGTTTTGCAGTCTTATTTAGTGTCTCAAAAGTCTTACATGTAAAGATAGCTAAAGAGAGCGGAACTTGAAACTGTGCAAGTGCCTTAAAAATCTTGTCTATATCTGTAGACCATTGCAAGGCTGAAGCAGAAATAATATGATCAAAAGGTTCTTCTTTTAGAGACTCAAAAAACTGACGCTTATTAAAGTCTCCATACTTACATGTAATATGTTTTGCTTGAGGATGACGCACTAGCATACCCTCTGCAAAATCAATACCAATGAAATGCTCTAGTACCCATGATATCTCATTATAAACCGCACCACTACCACATCCAAGATCAAGAACCTTACGAGGTTCATAATTTATACCTGCAATTAGTTTTTTAACAACTCTGTCCTGTATAACATTGTAACTATCATACTCTGAAGCATAACGCGAAAACTCTTGAGCTACTTTCACCGACGATTTTCCATTATGAAAGCCCTTTAACTTCAAATACCCAAGGCTCAAATGTCATTGACACTCCAAGGCATTATAGAGCTTTTTAAGATTTAGCTGCATCATCAATTGATAATCACGCATCTCTAAAGCTTCTCTTTGAGTAATGTTTGCCAAGGGTTGCAAAGTATCTACTCGAGCATGTGCTTCAGCCGCGACACTCTTTATAAGACGATCTGAGCTATAAGGTTCACTAAACAGTGTTGACACCCCTTTTTCATGAACAAGGTCGCTCAAACGTGCTAAATCTTTAGCACTCGGCACTACATCAGGTGAAAAACCACTCAAAGTCATGACATGAAATCCATAACGATCTGCTAAATATCCATAAGCGTTATGAGCAACTACGATGGTATCGCGATGACAAGCAGCTAAACGTCTCTTATACAGATCATCAAGGCTTTGAAGCATTTTAATGTAATGGACAGCATTAGTAGTAATCTGTTGCGAAAGTTCTTTAGCAAAAGTCTCTTTAAAAAGTTCACGAAGCTTTTGAGTCATTGAAATCATATTTGAGATATTCAACCAATAATGAGGATCAACACTAACTCCATGATAATCTTCAACTTCTCGTAACAATACAAATTGACTCATATCAATAGCATTAGGGTGTGATTGAAATGCTGTCATCCAAGGCTCAAGTCCAGCACCGCTATAGATAAAAAGTGTACTCTGCTCAATACGAATACGTTCTTGAGGTGTCATCTCATAAGTGTGAATATCCTGACCAAAAGGAATCAGCATCGAAACATCTGCAATATTATGTAAGAGCTTTTTACTAACATCATAAAGCGCAAAGGTAGAGACAGTCACTTGTGGTTTTTTAGCGATACTACTCTTTTCTTTACTAAAAAACATGACAAGCATCATGACGGAAATAAGAACAATGACAATAACTGTTGCCGCTTTTTTCATACTAAACTTCCTTGAGCTCCTATCATTACTATAGTGCATATAGGGCATAAAATAATTGTGAAATTATACCTTATTACATGTAAAAGAGAATTTCGCTATAATCACAAACTTTTTCATTCAAGGAATATTATGACGGGCACCTTGCTTATTGTGCAAATTGTATTGGTAATCATGTTAACGATTGCCGTACTACTTCAAAAGAGTTCTAGTATAGGGCTTGGCGCATACAGTGGTTCAAATGAATCTGTATTTGGCGCCAAAGGTCCTAGCGGATTTTTAGCAAAAATGACATTTTTTCTCGGCTTTTTATTTGTAGCCAACACCATCGCACTGGGATATTTTTACGGACAAAGTAAAAATGAATCTGTTGTTGACAGCATGATTGAAACTGTTGATGTTGCAGCTCCAACAGCGATAACACCAGCATTAGACCTTGCAGCTCCTGCAGTTGCTCCTGAGAGTAACAGCTCAAACTAAACGCATGCGAACCTTATTTCTAGCGACACTCATGTGTCTTAGCCTATGGGGTGATGCACACATCTTTGTCTATCACCGTTTCGGTGATGACAAACATGCTTCAACGAATACTGCCATTGAGATATTGACAAAACATTTCGAATATTTTAAAAAGCATCATTATGAAGTCATTCCTCTAAGTCGGCTCTCAAAAGCATTAAAAAATGGAGAAACTATCCCTGACAACTGGGTTGTTCTCAATATTGATGACAGCTACAAAAGCTTTTATCACAATGGATTACCACTATTTAAGAAGTATGGTTACCCTTTTACTCTTTTTGTCTATATAGAAGCAACTGAGAAGTCTTATGGTGACTTCATGTCATGGGATCAGATTCGTGATGCATCACGCTATGGCGAAATTGGTTTACATAGTTATGGGCATGCACATATGGCAAGCATGTCAAGAGATGAAATCCTCAATGACACACAAAAAGCCTATGATATTTTCAAAACAAAAATGGGCTTCGAAGCCAAATATTATGCCTATCCTTATGGCGAATATACCGATGAGACTAAAAAAGCTATTAAAAGCTTTGGCTTTGAGTTGGTGATGAATCAAAACAGTGGTGCCATTAACAAATACTCTGACCCTTATGATTTGGATCGTATTGCCTTGACAGGAGATGTAAACTTAAAGCCTAAACTTGCAACAAAAGCACTCAATGCACAATGGATCGCACCAAAATATTACCCAAGCGATGGCAATCTTAAAAGAATTCACGCTAAAATTGCCCCATCAATCCAAAAAGCCCAATACTACGTTTCAGGCTATGGATGGCAGAATATTCAGGTCAATAATGGTGATATTAATATCCCCGTTAATCGAAAACTCAAGTTTTCACGAAATCGTATTTTTTTAAAAAGCGGACGCTATCAGAGCAGTATTATCTTAGTAAAACAATAAGGAAAAAGATGTTAGAAGAAATTTATGACGAATGTCAACAGAAGATGGAAAAATCTATTAGCCATATGAAGAGTGATTTTAAATCACTGCGTACAGGAAAGGTTCTTGTTAGTATTTTAGACAATGTCATGGTCGAGTACTATGGAACACCAACACCTTTAGCACAAGTTGCGACAATCTTAGCCACAGACGCAACTACTATCACGGTTTCGCCATGGGAAAAACACCTCTTAAGCGATGTAGAAAGCGCTATCGCACGTGCTAATATCGGTGTAAATCCAAATAATGATGGTGAACAAGTCAAACTCTTTTTTCCACCTATGACCGTTGAGCAGCGTCAAGATACTGTTAAACAGATGATGAAGATGGGTGAAAATGCCAAAGTTTCCATTCGTAATGACCGTAAAAAAGCCAATGATGCCGTTAAAAAACTTGAAAAAGATAAAGAGATTACTACAGATGAGTCAAAAGCAGCTCAAGATCAAGTTCAAAAATACACAGATAAAGCTATTGCTTCGGTTGAAGAGATTCTAAAAACTAAAGAACAAGACATTCTAACGGTTTAATGATGGATATTAAAAAAATATATATGGATGCTGATGCGCTTTTAGAAGGTCACTTTAAACTAAGTTCTGGAAATCATTCTCAGTTTTATCTTCAATCAGCAAAAGTACTTGAAAATCCACGTACCGCCAAGCTTCTGGCATCTGCACTTGCCAAGCAGATTAAAGCAAGCGGCATTCAAATCGATACGGTATGTGCACCTGCTCTTGGTGGACTTATCGCAGGTTATGCCCTTGCTGAAGCTTTAGATGTACGCTATATCTTTGCTGAACGCGTTGAAGGTGAGATGAGTATTCGTCGTGGCTTTGAAGTCAGTGCGGGTGAAAAAGTCCTGATATGTGAAGATATCATCACAACTGCGGGATCAGCTTTAGAAGCTGCAAGCGTGGTAGAATCACTTGGCGGTGAAATTGTAGCATTTGCAGCCTTAGCTAACCGTGGTTTTTGCCAACGTCAAGGTAGTGAAATAGAGCAAAAAAACAACTGTAAACTTCCAAAAGGGATGCCATTTTTTGCTTTAGCTGATTTTGATTTTGAGATGTATTCACCTGATGACTGCCCTCTCTGTGTTGATGGCTCTGTTGCCATAAAACCCGGTTCACGAGGTAACTAATGAGTGAAAATTTCAAATTAGATATGGATCACTTACAGAAGGTACACCGTACTATTCGTAAGGCAGGTAACATTTTCCCCAATGAAACAGAACTGGTCAAAACACTTGAAGAAGAGGTCACAAAAGCACAAGATGACAACTCTTTAAATATCTACTACCATATGGCTCAATATTTAAAACAGCGCCTTAAAGAGCTCAATGAACACCTCGAGACACCTCAAGTATCTGTTAATGAAGCACTTACAGATCTTACATGGTCTATTAACTACCTGCAGTGG
>JAYEGP010000034.1:0-5740 GCA_034659135.1 Campylobacterota bacterium | reverse complement strand
CTAAACGAGTTAGGATTAAATACATCTCAGGCCATCACTATTTTTTTAAAAAAAGTTGTTTCAGAACATGGCATTCCTTTCGAATTAAAAGTCCCAAGTCATCAATTAAAGCAGGCGATGGAAGAGGCAAACAGTTCTGAGGGTATTTATCATGATGATATTGATAGTCTGATGAAAGATCTGAAATCTTGATAAAGTTTCGTCTTTTTAAAACGAATCAATTCAAAAGAAGCTATAAAAAACATCGCCTAAGTGATGAAGATACTTTAAAGTTGACAGATATAGGCTCACATAGTGAGCTTTTTGATTAATGGCTTAATGATTAAAAATTCTACTCCCTATAAGCGATACTACACTTTACATGTAAGGCAAACAAAGCTACTTGTCATTAAATGGAACACCATTTGCTTTTTCACTAGCATCAAGGAAATGGCATGCGCAAATTATTTTTACTCTTAACACTTTCTCTCTCGCTGTATGCAACTAAAATTATTGATTTAGCTAATGTTGTGGGTGTTCGTGATAATCAACTTATTGGTTACTCGTTAGTTGTCGGTCTCAAAAAGACAGGCGATGGAACGACATCAAAGTTTACACTGCAGTCAATAGCCAATATGCTTAAAGCGATGAATATCGATATGAGTCCTGTAGATATCAAATCAAAAAATGTGGCAGCCGTTGTGGTTACCGCCAACTTGGGCGCTTTTTCACGTCAGGGTGATAAGTTTAATATTACGGTCTCTTCTATTGGTGATGCAAAATCATTAGAGGGAGGTACCTTGCTAATGACGCCTTTAAAAGGGGTTGATGGTAAGATCTATGCTCTTGGACAAGGTGCGCTTAGCATTGGTGGTAAAAACATGCGTGGAGCGGGTAGTGAGTCACATCCGACAGCAGGTATGGTTTATAACGGTGGGGTTGTTGAGCGTGAGATTATTCATGATCTCTACCATCAAGAAGAGATTACACTTTCTCTAAAAGAGTCAAGTTTTGCTAATGCTATTGCCATCCAAAATGCTGTTAATGATGTCTACAGCACGCAAGTCGCCGTAGCATTAGATCCACGTACTATTCGTCTTAAACGTCCTGAAAACCGTTCTATGATTGAGTTTTTAGCGGAGATTCAAGCAACGGACATTGATTATACGCCTAAGGCAAGAATCGTTATCAATGAACGTACGGGTACTGTAGTTTCGGGTATTAATATTGAAGTTAAACCCATTATTATTACGCATGGTGATATCACGATAAAGATTTTGTCACAAGATGAGGTTAGCAATACTGATGGCAGTGTAAAGGTAGATGAAGACTTAGTAATAGGTCTAAATGAGAATCAACTCTACACCAAAGCAGGAACAACTACTGTTGCAAATATTACACGATCACTACAAAAGCTTGGTGCTTCTGCAAAAGACATTATCTCTATTCTTGAAGCGATGAAAAGCTCAGGGGCCATTGCTGCTGATCTGGAGGTCATCTAATGAGTACACCAATTTCTCAAGCCATGTTGACTAAAGGCTATAGCAATATACCCAAAATTAAAGCGTCACAAAACGAAGCAGCTGTTCGTGAAAAGACCGATCAATTTGAGGCTATTATTATAAAAATGATGTTAGATAATGCCATGAAAGATGATGATAAGGGTCTATTTGGAAGTAAAGACCCTGGTACTAAAATCTATAAATCAATGTACCGTGATGAGCTTTCAAAAGCGAGTGCAGGAGGTTTTGGTTTTTCACAGATGCTTTTTGAACATTTGACAGAGCAAAAAAGCAAATTTAAGTAAAGTTTTTTCTAATTTGACCGATAGTATGTTTAGACATCATAGACATAATAAGATTCCCATATAGTAACAGGGAAAAGAAGGATACGAGATGATTTCTCAAGTTAATGCTTCGGTTATAAATGCTTCTTATCAAGAAGCAACAAAGAGTACACAAAAAACTAATAATGTTACCAAACAAGGTGACACCAGCAAAATAGAACAGATTAAAGCTGAGATTGAAAAAGGGGAATACCGTATCGATCTTCAAGCATTAGCTGAAAAAATTGCTGATGAAATAATGTAATAGAGACAAGGAGTTTATGATGCTATCTCACCACTTGCAAAGCGCACTTAAAGATCTCAAAGATCTTATTGCGATCTCACAAAAAGATATTGATGATATTCAGTTAGCGCAACATGATAATCAATTTGAACGTCTAGTTATTAAAGAAGAGCGTCTTAAAAGCTTTGAATCAAAAAAAGCGATGATCGATCATGAAATCTCTAAAAAGATGAGTGTCAATCCTGAAAAAGGGCTTGGAGAACTTTTAGATGAGACTGAACATCGTGAACTAGAAAATTTAAAATATGAACTTTCGAGTTTGCGTGAGATTAATCAACGCTATGCAAAGATGGTCTTAAGTGTAGGATCATTTTACAATTCGCTTCTTGAGCGTGTTGTCCCATCAGAGATGCAAGGGTATAACAAGGTGGCTTCTTCTGACTCTACCTTTTTGAAAGTGAGAGTGTAATGGCAACGATATTTAACTCTTTGAATATTGGCTACAGCGGACTTAAAGCTGCGCAAGTCGGTGTTGATGTAACGAGTCATAATATTGCTAATGCCAATACGGAAGGATACACACGGCAGCGTCTCTCTACGAGTGTCGCAGACCCTCTTGTAAATAATTCCATAGGTGCCATTAGTGGTAATGGCGTTAAAATTGATCAGATTGCTCGTATTTTTGATCAATTTGTTTTTGATCGTTTTGCATCAACAGGAGAGGAAAAAACAAACTCCGATTACAAACGTCAGACACTAGAGGAACTTTCCACCTATTTTCCTGATATTGATGGTGTGGGAATTAAAGCAGATTTAAATAAATATTTTGATCTTTGGCAAGCGTTTTCTGATAATCCAGATAATGAATCGATGAAAATTGCCTTAGCGCAACAGACGCAAACACTTTCTCAAACGATAACACAGACTAGAGATGAAATAACAACACTTCAAGCTTCACTTGATGATCAGATGCTCACGTATGTAGATGAAGTCAATAGCATGGCAAAAGAGATAGCACAACTAAATCTTGAAATTGATTATTCGGAAAGTGTCAGTCAAGATAATGCTAATGATCTTAGAGACAAACGAAATCTTTTGGAGCAGAGTATCGCTAAGCTTATTGGTGGGGACTCATTTGTAGGACATATTAACTCTAACACTCCCATTGATACTAGTATCGCAATTGATAAAGATGGCTACTCTTTACAAGTAGCAGGTTTCAACATTATTGATGGTCCATCATATCACCCTTTAGGTGTGACAAAAGAGTCAAATGTTAGCGGTTTTCATGATATCTATTATGAACGACAAGATGGCGTTAAAATTCCTTTTTCTCAGACTATAAATGAGGGTAAAATTGGTGCAATTCTTGAACTTAGAGGCAATGAAACAAACTCTTTTACAGGACAGCCTGAAGGTGGAACCTTACAAGATACCGTTGATATGCTCGATGCCTTTGCTGCAGGTATGATTGAAAATACCAATAATATCTATGCGCAAAGTGCAACGGAACAGATGAGCTCAAATACAGTTGCCTTTGCTCCAACTACAGGTTTAATGAATACGGATCAAAATTTCACTGAAGGGTCTTTTGACCTGATTGTTTATGATATTGATGGTAATGAAGTTGCAAATCGTACTATTACACTTGCCGCTACGACAGAGATGGGTGATTCGACGCTTAATGAGGGTGATGTCGGTTTTGATGCCTCAAGTATTATTGGACAGTTAAAAGTTAATCAAGATGATAATGGTGATGGTAATGCAATTAATGACGTTGATGACTTTATTGATCCCACCTTCGCTGGCGGGGTCTTAGATTTTTCATTTAAAAATAATCTTGCATCGCAGGGGTACACCTTCTCTATAGTTGATGATCAAGATGATGGTACCAATTTTGCAGGAGCAATGGGCATGCATCGTTTCTTAGACGGAACCAATGCAAATGATATGGAACTCAATAGTGCTCTCGCCGCAGATACTTCAAAAATTTCAGCAGCTCAGATACCTGTCTCAGGAGATAACCAAGTCGCTTCAAATATGGTCAATATGCAGTTCGAAGATCTTAATTTTTATAATTCAGGTGTAACGTATACCGATTCAATTTATGGGTTTTATGACGCTATAGTGACCAATGTGGGTTCAACAACAAATTCAGAAATTATTCGAAATGATTCAATCACTGCTCGCTACAACTCAGTCACTCTTGAATATGACTCTATATCTAAAGTCAGTATCGATGAGGAACTCACTAATTTAATCCGTTATCAAACTGCATATGGCGCTGCATCTAAGGTTATAACAACGATCGATCAGATGATGACGACGTTACTTGGGCTTAAACAGTAATCTATGCGCTTTCCTCGACTCAGTGTGCTACTGCTTGGTAGCATTATTCTTTTTGCTTTTATAGGTTCTTTTTTTTATACACAAAGCCCCTACCTGCTAGATAAAAACAGTATTTTATTGCCTCCATCTTTGGAACATTTTTTTGGAACAGATCGTTTAGGTCGAGATCTGCTCTCACGTGTTATTGAGGGAGGTAAGATCTCTATTTTTATTGGTGTAGGCAGTGCATTAATTGGCTCTTTTATTGGGCTTATGCTTGGAGCTACTGCGGGGTATTTTCGAGGTAATGTTGATAAGAGCTTTATTATTATTGTTGATCTTTTTTTAACCTTCCCAACCTTCTTTTTACTTCTAGCACTTGTGAGTTATATTAATGCCTCACCATTGGTTTTGATTTTTATTATCTCTATTACTGGTTGGATGACGACAGCGCGTCTGATTCGTTCTGAAAGTTTTGCTATTGGGCAGCAACCTTTTATTAAGATTTTAGATATTGCCAAGGTTAAAAAAACAAAGATTCTTCTCAAATATTATGCCCCGCTTCTAGCACCAATCTTTTTTGTCAGTTTTACCTTTGGTGTGGGTGGAGCAATTTTAGCAGAATCTGGCCTTAGCTTTTTAGGCTTAGGTATTGTCGCCCCTCAAATGAGTTGGGGGACCATACTGAGCAGTGGTAAAGAGGTGATTGATATCGCCTGGTGGGTGAGTTTTTTCCCAGGCTTAATGATATTTTTAATAACACTCTCATTGATGAATATATCAAATTACCTGCAACAGCACACTAATAAAAAAGAAGTGCACTCTTAATGTATCTCCTTGTTTAAGCTCTAAATACTTCCATACTTAAGTCTTTGACAACTCTATAATGCTTGTCGTTTGCAGTAACAAGTGTCATGCCATACATAGAAGCCGTTGAAGCTATCATTGAATCTGCTAACTCCATAGAGTGGCTTAAAAAGTACTCCTCTACAAAAAAGAGCGCTTTTGTAGAAATTTCTTCATTGACATAAATTGTTTTTATATTCCACTGTCTTAATGTTCTTTGAAGAACTCTCAGTTCTTCTTTATTTCGCATACCTTGGACTAACTCCATATAGGTGATAGAGGAGATACAAAACTCTCCCATAGAGTGAATCAGCTCATAAGCTTTTGTATTACCTCTCATATACCAAATAATAACATCTGTATCTACAAGCCTATCATATATCAAAGTTTCTACCTCGTCTCCTAGATCTAAGCATCTCATCGACACTCTGCGTTTCATCTTTAAGCATACCAAACATCTCATCACTTTTTTCATTGGCTTGTGAATCATTAAATGAAGTAAGCTTTGCTTTTGGCTT
>JAYEGP010000033.1:0-5776 GCA_034659135.1 Campylobacterota bacterium | reverse complement strand
GATGCGAATGTCATGCCTCTCCTTATCTCTTACATGTAAAGAAAATATGCATATACTATGCTGAAAGAAATGTCGCTAATGCACACGCAATACGTTTTTCAATATCCTTACCCTGCATGTCCATAAAATCGACCTGTGTCACATACGCTTTGATCCCATCCACACTAAAGGTCATATGAATATACCCCGCATAAAGTTTACTTTTGGGTGACTTTTTACCCGGATCTTTTTTATCATTTTCATAAATATAGTAGCTTACATGTAAGGCTTTATCACTATCGGACTGTGTATGATGTTTGGCAACAGCCTCTTTTAAAAGTACATCAACCTCATTAATATCAACATACTCAAAAAGCTTACTTTTCATGTATTTAGATTTCTGTATGGAAGAGTCAATGCTTAATAGACCCTCTTTGAGTGCTATTTTAGCCCTCTCTAAAGCCTCGGCATCATAAACTTTTTCATAAACAATCATCTCTTTTTGACAGTCCAGACGTGAAAGACGCGGTTTTTCCTTATTCATCTGATCGTATATGCCACTGCCGATTCCATACATGAGAACAAGTACCAGTACGCTGTAAAAATATTTCATACAAACTCCTCTTAAAAAATAGTGTATCTAAAATGCAAAAACCCTAAAATCTCTTCCATATCTTTGATGACCTGCTCCATAATATCACCTTGTCTGGAACCGCTAAAAAGACGCGCCATCACATAGCCGTTAGAGAGATTGACAATCACCCGTCCATCACTTTTTTCATAGACTGCAATACTCAGCGGCATCTTAACCGCCATAAACTTGGTATCATCATCACGTAACATCTTACCTGAAAGTTTTGCATTGCAAAATTTGATGATCTTAACAGAGCCGATATCCTCTCCTCCATACTCAAGTACCTCTTTTTGCTGATCGATGACATCCGTAACATGCCAGCCCTCTTGTTTATTGATTCTTTTAGAGATCAACTCCACTGTTTTATCAAAACTGTAAGGAACACTAATCTCTTTAAAAAATACCGTCGGTGTCGCGATCTTAAAGGCAATACCTGCTACAAAAAGGCCTAAAACCAATCCTAAGATCATACCTATAAACAATACTCTTTTTTGCATCTTATGCTTCCTCCGATATACAAATTTGTTCTTGCTTGGATGCCTGTAGTGTTTTTAACACAACAAAGCCGACAACCAGACTTGTTATGGTAATTAAGATCAGCGAACCGCAGTAGGTCCAAAACGTATCAAGTGCCATATGCAGCATCAAGGTTGCGATACTCATCGCGGCTAAAGGAAAGGTATACGCCCACCACGAGATAAAAAACTCTTTGGTATCAAACATTTTAATCATAAAAAGCAGTAAGAAAAATGTCGCCAATGCCACACAATATAAAAATATCGCAAACATATCCAGACTGCCCTGCGTAATGCGAAAATAACTGACAAAAGCCACCGCCGGAGGCGCAATAAAGATAAAAAGCGTCGGTAGAAGCTTTTTAGCCATAGGGTGATGAAACACAATACGGTAGATCATAATCGTAAAAAGTACCAACCAGAAAAAGATGCCAATAGCAAAATAGAAGAGCGACACAAACATCGGAGCCGCTTCGATACCGATAATCGGAACCAGGACATTCCCTACAATGGGAATAAACCACGCCGGATTACTATGAACAAGTTGCAAGTCGTTATGAATCCAAAAACGTACGATACTCAGCATAAAAAAAAGTTGCAGAGGCGCACCGATATACCAAAAAAAGATAGAGACCGTAGGCGCATAATCATAATAAGCGATAGAGAGCAGCAAAAAGCTGATAGCTATCGTCGCCATAAAAGAACTTTTAATCGGATGCAGATACTCTTTTTTCACCGCTTCGGGAACTACAAGCCACTTCATCATATAGATCGTAAAAATACCAAGAAAGAGTACCGTAGTGATCCCCAATAAGATCTCATAGATGAGATACGGAAATCCAAGCAGATGATACGCCTTTGCATAGACAATACTCAGACCTGTCATTCCCATAATAATGGCAAACAGCTGTATAGGAAAATGCTCTAAAGAGCGTTTTTCCTTTTCTGTAGGTGCATTAATACTCATTTTTTCTTCTCTAAATTCTCTTCAAGATGGGTAATATTTGTCACCGCAAAGCGGTAACTCAGATAGATAACAAGCGGCCAGAGTGAAAACCAAACGACTCCAGAGATATAACTAATTTCTTCCATAACTAACTCCTAATAGTGGTGATGATCGGATTCGATCTCTTTGGATGTAATCTTTTCGGCATCCATCGAACGCCAAACTAAAAAAATATAACCCAAAACAAAGGGAACCAGCAGTGATACCACGCTCATAACACTCAAAGTATAGTGACTTCCAGAACTATTCTCAATGCTCAAAGAACTTCCGATATCTGCCAATGAAGGATAGATCATTGTGTTGTTAAATCCGATAAGGCTCAACAGTGCCAAAACCGTCAAAACCGTACCTATACCACTAAACCAAATTCCTTTTCTGCTCTCTTTAAAGAGTGTGCTATACAGGGCATATAAAACAAGAACGACTCCAACTAAGAGGGCGATTAAAATCGCAGGAGAGCTCATAAGATTTTTAAAAAAGAGGTACTCCACGACTTTAGCACCCTGCTCATCATACGCCACACCACTAAGCAACATCATCATCACCGCAACCGCGATAAATGCCACAATGAAAAACCCACCATCATAACGCAGCTGTTTTCTCGCACGTTGCACAATCGGTTCTTCAGCGATATTATTGATAAAATAGAGACTTGCCTGTGCTCGTGCCAAAAAGAAGATCGTCAATCCAAACAAGACGTTAAAAGGATTTAATACCGCTTCAAGTCCATAGGTCGGTTTGACCCATCGTGAAAGATTCATATCATTCACTATAAAGCTGCCACCCGTATAAAAGGTAGCCAAGGCGATACCGATAAGGATAATCCCCAAAGAACCGTTGATATATAAAAACAGCTCATAGGTTTTCTGACCTAAAAAGTTGTCAGGTTTTTTACGGTACTCATACGAAACGGCCTGAATGATAAAGCAAAAAAGAATCGCCATCCAGACAAAATAGGCACCCCCGAAACTCACCGCATACAGAAGCGGAAACGCTGCAAAAAGTGCTCCGCCGAACATCACTAAAGCGGTAAAGCCAAGCTCCCACTTACGTCCGAGAGAGCCGATAAGTACATTTTTATCTTCTTCGGTTTTTCCTAAGGTGTTTAAGAGCGTCTGACCGCCTTGTACAAACATTAAAAAAGTAAACAGCGCACCTAAAAGCGCCGTTAAAAACCACCAATACTGCTGCAGTACTAATAATGAGATACTATCAAACATGATCCACTCCCTCAGGTCCGATTTTCACCTGCGCAAACATAATACGAATCTCCGCGATCAACAGTGCTGTAAAGATAAAAGCAAAGAGCCAAAAGGTCGTCTGTACTGCTGCCGTACTGACCTGAGAGGTTGCCATACCCACAGGCAGCATGTCTTGAATGGCCCAAGGCTGGCGTCCAACCTCAGCGACTATCCAACCCGCTTCACCGGCGATATAGCCTAGCGGGATTGACCAGAGTGCCGCGCGAAGCAGCATCTTTTTATCATCAAGCTTACCAATCATGCTAAAATAGAGCAGAAAGAAAAAGAGTGCTAAAAACCATGTTCCTAAACCGACCATCACATGAAAACTGTAAAAAGTGATCGCAACAGGAGGCACGATATCTTCAGGTTTTTCTAAATACCCATAGCCAAAATAGTGCTCATACTCTCGAAAACGCTCTAATTCATAAGAGCCGTCTCCTCCTGATCTCTTAGCCTCTTTATAGGCCTTTAGTGCGGCAATAGCGATTTTTCCTTTCTCTATTTTTGAACTAGCACTCTCAATACCGTGATCCGTATCGCCTAAAACAAGATTATCAATCCCCGGTACAAAAGCGTTAAAGTCATGAAAGCCTAAAAAAGAGAGCGCCCCGGGAATCTCTATACTCCAGAAAAACTCATCTAAATCATCGCCTATCTCTTTGTTGTGGTTTAACTGACCGACCGCTACAATCCCTGCGCGTTCATGACCATCATAAAGCCCTTCCATTGCTGCTAGTTTCATCGGCTGTTTTTGCGCAATCACATGTGCCGCCTGATCTCCGCTTAGCAGTAAAAAAATTGACGCCAACAGACCAAAGGTAGCGCCCACAACTAAAGAGCGTTTGGCCATAATAACATGACGATTTTTTAGCAGGAACCATGAACTGATTCCTACTACAAAGAGTGATCCCATCACATAACCGCTGCCGATGGTGTGTAAAAACTTACTCACCGCCACAGGATTAAAAAGAACATCAAAGAAACTCGCCATCTCAAAACGCGCCGTATCGGGGTTAAAGACCATGCCAACAGGATTTTGCATCCAGCCGTTAGCAACCAATATCCACAATGCAGAGAGGTTCGATCCGATAGCCACAAGCCACGTCGAGAGCAGGTGCATCTTCTTGCTGACCTTGTCCCAACCAAAAAACATCACGGCAAAGAAGGTGGACTCCATAAAAAATGCCATTAAGCCTTCAATAGCCAGCGGTGCACCAAAGATATCGCCGACAATCCATGAGTAGTTCGACCAGTTCGTTCCAAACTCAAACTCCATAATGATTCCCGTTGCCAAACCGATAGCAAAGTTAATCGCAAACAGTGTCATCCAGAACTTAGTGATCTGTTTCCATATCTCACTGCCTGTTTTGACATAGATCGTCTCCATGATCGCAAGAATAAAAGCCAGTCCCAATGTTAAGGGGACAAACAACCAGTGATACAGCGCCGTCAGAGCAAACTGTGCACGCGACCAATCGGTTAATGCTACATCTTCCATCTACTTCTCTCCTTGTAGTAAACTTTTAATGACATGATCGGCACGATCCCTGTCATTGGCAAAATTTGTCTTTAGAAAATTGGGGAAAAAGAGAATTTTCATGATGACAAAAAAAACAATAAACTTCACGCCAATAATGATCCATAGCTTACGTCCGAGAGTGCCCATATCTCTAAAGCCCTCATAATACATACTAATGAATCGACGCGTTACATGTAAGGTTTTCATACCGCTTTACTTAATGTCCCAGCAAAGTAGTTTTCAATGACCTCATCGGCATACTCACCATCTTTTTTTCGTATTTTGATCACCTTGATACCGCTTGACTCTAAAGCTTCTTTCATATTAGGACCGATAGCACGACTCAACGCGCAGTTGATATCTTTCAAATTACCAAGATCTTTTTTGTGATGGGCCACCTCTTCTTTAGAGTACGCTTCCATAGGCCCCTCATGATGATGATGTCCACCACGGCCTTCTCCTTTGCCATGATGGTGTCCTCCATGACCTTCTCCTTCTGTATGATGATCGTGTGAAGCCGCGTGAGAATTGACACGTAGTTCAACAAAGGTATCATTTTCATAGACGGCAAAAAATGGAGCACGTCCGATACGTTGAAAGATCTCTCGCTCTTGTGAGCCAACGGGAATTATAATTTTCATAGTCTTATCCTTATTAGTAATAATTATCATTACCAGAAGTTTACCTTATGTAAACTGACGTTAATATTAAAGTATTTTCTTAGTTTAATCGTCAATATGATATACTACGACCTAAGGAGCGTTTATGTTATTTGATTACCGTGATACCAAAACTACTGAGAACTATCAGCTTATGGCACAAAGTATTATTCCCCGTCCTATTGCATGGGTTGTCACTGAAAATAGGGGTGTTGTCAAT
>JAYEGP010000032.1:0-5801 GCA_034659135.1 Campylobacterota bacterium | reverse complement strand
CACAAGGTGATCGTTCTGAAAATGCAGAATATCATGCGGCTAAAGAGAAACTTCGACATATCGATAAACGCCTCTTTTATCTCAACTCCATGATACAAAAATCAAAGATAATAGACCCCAGTGAGCTGGATCATTCACGTGTGCACTTTGGTGCGACAATAGTCATCTGTGATCTTGATAGTGAAGAGGAGTTTACTTATACGCTATGTGGTGTTTTAGAGAGTGAACCTGACATTGGATTGATATCGGTTCATGCTCCACTGGCACGTGCTATGATGGGAAAAGTAGTTGATGATGAGTTTCGTATCTCTCTGCCCTCAGGAAATAAAAATTATGAAATCATAGAGATCTCCTATGCGCCAATTTTTTCGCTAAAAAAAGTCATTCGTACAGAAAAAGAGTTCAGTTTTAGATAGTGGTTTTTTAACTTTTTTCATCCTCTTACAATCATATTTATTTTATGATATAATAATCCTATATTAATAAAGGATTTAAAATGATACAGCTTGGTATTTCAGATATAAGTAAAAACCCATCACTTATTGATAAGGTTGATGATTTAGTTGAAATTCTAAATAAAAAGACAAAAGAAGTTAAGGGTGTATTTATTCCAAGTGAGCTTTTACCAAATTTTGATGCCATTTTTAAAGAGATAGAATATAAGAAATTTATACAGAGAAACCATTCAATTTTAAAAGAATCTAACGAAGATGAATCACTTTTGGATGGCTTAGATGATAACTATTAAAAAAGGTGACATTTATTTAGCTAACTTAGGTGATGTTAAGTGTGCTGATATTGGTAAAATACGACCTGTTTTAATCGTTCAAAATAACAACTTAAACAGAATGATTCATGATAATATTTATACTGATGTGGTGGTTATTCCACTGAGTTCCAAAATTAAAAAGAGCGATTTTACTTTTATTCTAAAACAGAGAGATAATCTAAAAAAAGATAGTACAATCCTCTGTAATGCTATAAAAATGATAAACGCAAAAAGAATTATAAGTGAAAACGGTCTCTTAACAACTTTAAATGAAGAAGAGATAAAAGTCATTGAAAAAAAAATACTTTTAGTTTTAGATATAAAATGAAAATTAAAAGATAAGTTTTGTACTTAATCATAGGGATCGTGTCACAAATTCCAAATGTAAATAAGTTAAGTGATAGGTAAGGATGGTTTTTAATTTGTTAGTTTAATATTTGGGAGCAAGGAAAATAGCTAAAATCGATTATAAGTACTAGGCATAGTTCGTAGGAGAGCTTTTAAAGCGCTCAAGGGTTTCTCTTTGTCTCCATAACGCGCTTGCAGATAGAGTTGGCTTACATGTAAGAGTCTATCTTCATTTAATGTTTCTGCTGAGCGTTTTAAAAATTGCTCCATGCTTTCAGACTCTTCTTTTATTAATCCCTCTTTTTTTAACTGTTTGAGCAGTGGTAAAAGTAGTTTTAATGCGGGGTGTATGTTGTGTTTTTGATGATTAAGTTGTCGTAGTAGATAGGCAAATAGACCTAAAACAAGAAAGACCCCAATAAATTTTAAGAGTGCGCTCACATCTTCTAAAAGTGTGTGAAGCAGTTGTATCTGTTTCGAACGCGTATAGTCTAAGACCCATGACTGTAGGGAGTAACGCATATACATGTAAGTGAGATTAATACGATGAAAAAGAGGATTTTTAACTTCGGCTTGAACCGTATTTTGAACACTCTCTTGCATTGACGTTCCTAGGGCATACTGTGTCGTCTCAATGCGCTGCCAACCGACAGCCTCACTATAGACCTCCACCCAAGCATGAGCATCCTCTTCTTTTACAATCAGATAATTTTCGTAACTATTACTTGGGTTGGCCTTAAAACCGGTAACAATACGAGATGGTATCCCTGCCATACGTGCCATTGTTGCAAAGGTACTCGCGAAGTGGACACAATAACCCTGTTTATTACCAAAGACAAACGAGTCTATAGGATCTTTAGGATCGATACCTTGAGGCTGAAGTGAATAGCGTAAATTTAGAGCTTTAAAGCGTTTTATCAGTTCATTAAGACTCTCTTTGGGATTAAAGTCTTTCATGTAGGTATAGAGTTTGTCATCACGATTGGCATCAAATTTTAAGCTTATCTCTTTTTTTAAAGATGTGATTTTATTTACATGTAGCTTCTCTTTTAACTCGGAGTAAGCATCATAACGCATGATTTCAGTTACAGGCTTTTGCGAAGTAATAATATAGTCACTATCGCGATCAGCTTTTTTAGGACTTTGAAGCGGATAATCTAAAAAATAGAGCCACTTTTTATGATGGGGATAGAGCGTGACTTGATAAGATGTTGCATCGCTAAGGGGTGAATTGTTTAAATAGACTCTATTTGAGCTCAGAGGTGCCCAATGGGTTGTTTTGTCATTATAGAGTGTTGAGCCGCGAAAGTAGAGTTGATCTTCTGGCGGAAGTTTTTTATCAAAAGAGACTTCCATGACAACTCTCTTAGAAGGAACCAGCAGGGCATCACCTCCGATGTGCATGAATCCATCATGTCCTGTACGAATGGTTTCAGAGCCTTTAAATCCAAAGTCTTTCGTCTCAAAAGAGATGCGAGGAAAGATTAAAAACAGTAAGACAATAGTGGGAATAGAAAAACTAAAAAGCGTCACTGCCATCTTAAATGCAGCCATAAATGAGCTCTGCATACGGTGCCAAAGTAGTAAGATTAAAAAGACAAACAGTACGGTGATGGCGTAAAATAGCATCATGATGGTATTGTAAAAAAAGTACGAGAGGGCTAAAAAGAGTCCTGGCGAAAAGAGCAGATAAAAGTTGATCTGTTTTGAGAGTCGTTGCAAGACAACGGCAACAAAAAGTAGTGAGATGACTAAAGAGACAAAGATATTTAGCTTTTTAAGACCGACAAAAGTGAAGGTCTCATAAAAAGAGAGTGCCAATGCAAGACCACCAAGCAGTCCAAAAAGAAAGAGATGCTTAGTTTTAATCTCTTTGGCAAAAATGAGAAATAAGAGACTTACAAAAAGATAGAGAATCATCACCGGTTTAATGATAAACAGATGCGGTAAGATGGATAAGATTAGAGCAACATCAAGCAGCTGTTGCTGGCTTGGTGTGATACTAGTAGATACTAAGTTTTTGTAAAATCGCATCAATAGACTCTTTTTTAGAGTTGTAAGTGTTATGAGGCATCACTATGGTGAAGTCTCTTCCTTGTTTTTCACATTCGAGTACCCATAAACAGAGCTGTGAGAGTCGTGCCTCGTCATTGTCCCCACAGCTTGTAAAATCGAAATGTAGCGTTTCAAGTTGCGCTGTATAGGAAAAATTACGGCTCATCATAGCGCTGCCTTTAGCGAGTGAGGGCCAGTGGATGAGGGAGGGAATATCTGATGATTCGTAACGACGTAGCCCTTCAAAATCACTTCGTTCTCCATAGTGTGAGGGCTGCTCTTTGAGATAGTGTTGGAGTGAAACACCTTTGGGTTCTGGATAGACTATAAGTGAATGTGATGTCTCTTCGACTTTAAAAAACCTTACATGTAAGAGGGGAAAACGACTCTCAAAGGTGATTTTTGGATAGTGCGCTTTACCGCGTTTTTTAAAGAGTGGTGAGAGGGTAAGAAGACGCTCTTTTTCTATTGACTTAAATGTGTGTTGGGATGTGTCATCATTTTTCACAGCACATGTAATATCATAAGCAGGATTTGGAGCATGGTTTATAACGCGCCATCGCAAAGAAGCAGGAATCATAGCAAAAAGACGCTCTTGGGGCAGTGCTATAAGCGAAAGATCATAAAGGTTTTTACGTCCAAAGTAACAGCAGCTGATGGCTAAGGAGAAGACTACAAAAAGCGTAATATAGACAATATTAAAATTATGCATATACGCCTCTAAAAAGAGGGCAATCATAATGATAATGAGTAGCCAAAGATAGCGTGTTGCTCGCGAAGAGACGCTTCTGTTAATCGATATGAAGTGCGTTAAGAATGAGGTCACTAGGGGTCTCGTGAGAAGAGTGAGCGCGTAGTTGCAAGCGATGGGCGATGACAAAAGGTAACATTGTTTTAACATCTTCAGGCGTTACAAAATCACGTCCTTGTATGAATGCATAAGCCTTAGAGACTTCACTAAGGGCAAGTGCCGCTCGTGTTGAAAGCCCTTTTTGAAAAATGCCACTCTCACGTGAATATCGAATGATCTCTTGAAGATAATCGAGTAGACTTTCAGAGAGATGCACACCATGAACATGTTCACGAAGTTGTGCAATTATCTCATGCGAAAGCGCTTCTTGCATAGAGACTTTTTGAGTATTTGAAAGCAAAATGTTTCGTTCTGCTTGTGCATCGGGGTAGCCAAGAGAAAATGAGATCATAAAGCGATCAAGTTGTGAGCTAGGAAGCTCAAAGGTACCGACCTCTTCAAAAGGATTTTTAGTGGCCACAACAAAGAAAGGTTCAGGTAGAAGATGCGTTGTTCCATCGACACTGACTTGTGCCTCTTCCATCGCTTCAAGTAGGGCACTTTGCGTTTTAGGACTGGCGCGATTAATCTCATCAGCAAGTAAAAACTGTGAAAAGATTGCTCCTTTTTTAAAGATAAAGGCAGCACTATTGGTGTCATAATAATTCACACCAATAATATCTGAAGGAAGTAGGTCACTCGTAAACTGAATACGATTATAATCTAGCCCTAAAACCTGCGCCATAGTCTTGGCTAAGGTCGTCTTTCCCACACCAGGAAGATCATCAATTAAGAGGTGACCCTGAGCCAAAAAAGCGGCAAGGGCAAGTTCAATTTTGTCACGTTTACCTTGAATGACACTTTCGATAGCAATGATAATAGTTTTTATCTCTTTAGGGTATTTTTGGTTCATGGTGCGTATTTTAACTGAAAAATAGTAACCATTAGCTATAATTTTCAACTTAAAATTTCCCCTTTACATGTAAGGAATCTCCGTGAGCCAACAACTAGAAAATATCGATGACGTTTTAGCCCAGCACAAGCTTTCTCAGCTTGATTATGCCAATATCAAAAAGATTTTAGATCGTGAACCCAATAGGGTTGAAATTGGTATTTTTTCAGCGATGTGGTCGGAGCACTGTAGCTACAAATCTTCAAAAGTACACCTCTCAGGATTTCCTACGAAAGCGCCATGGGTGATTCAAGGCCCCGGTGAAAATGCGGGTGTTATTGGTATTGGTGATGGTTATGCAGCAGTCTTTAAAATGGAAAGCCATAACCACCCCTCTTTTATTGAGCCGTATCAAGGGGCGGCAACGGGTGTTGGCGGTATTATGCGTGATATTTTTACTATGGGTGCGCGTCCTGTGGCCAGTCTGAATGCCTTACGTTTTGGTAATGTTATGAATGATGATAAGGTCAGTTCACACCAGCGTTTCTTAGTCCGTGGTGTTGTGGATGGTATCGGTGGTTACGGTAACTGTATGGGAGTTCCAACGATCGGTGGTGAGATCAGTTTTGATGAGTGTTACAACGGAAATATCCTTGTGAATGCCTTTAACCTCGGTATCGCGAAATCTGATGAGATCTTCTACGGAAAAGCGGAAGGTATCGGCAACCCTGTTATGTATGTAGGTTCGAAAACAGGACGTGATGGTCTTGGTGGTGCGGTTATGAGTTCAGACTCTTTTACGGAAGAGTCAAAAAGTCTACGTCCTACGGTTCAGGTCGGTGATCCTTTTACTGAAAAACTTCTTCTTGAAGCGTGTTTAGAACTTTTCAAAACCGATTATGTTGTCGGGATACAAGATATGGGTGCCGCGGGTCTGACGTCGAGTG
>JAYEGP010000031.1:0-5912 GCA_034659135.1 Campylobacterota bacterium | reverse complement strand
CTTTTAGCCCTAGTCAAACGATTTTAATCGTCGCGTAGCTAAGGCTATGCTCCTCATAAAATAGTGTGACTAGAACTAAAATAGCAATCGCTTAGATTTACATTTTATTCAATTCTGATTCCTAAGGGTAGATATTCTCTTTTTTCTCTTTTTTCTCTCATAAAGTTCTATTTTAATAGTAGAATTGTGATATATTTACTCTTATGAATAAGATATTGCTCTATTTTATTATTGTTATTGCATTTATAGGCGTTGTAAATAGTGCTGCTTACATTCAGTTTACTACAATTTTAAAAATAGAAATAGAAGCCATTATGTTTTTAATACCTTCGCTTTTAGCTATTGTCTTAACGTCACTTTCTATTCTTGCATTTCACTATTATCAAAAAGTGCAAACCATGCAGATGTATGAACGCGTCGCTAAGACGGATGCATTAACAGGTATACTCAGTCGTTATGCCTGTGAATTGATTCTTGATATGGAACATAAACGTTATCTCCGCTATAAGACCCCCTTTTCTATTATTATGATTGATATTGATAATTTTAAGAAGATTAATGATACTTACGGACATCTTGTTGGTGATAAAGTCTTGTGTGATATAGCGCACTGTTTTGAAACAGCCTTACGTGATATGGATATGATCTGTCGATGGGGCGGTGAAGAGTTTATTGTTATTTTATCTGATACCAAGGCTAATGAAGCGATGATGAAAGCTGAAGTCTTACGTGCAAGTGTGGAGCGTTTCGATTTTAAATTGCCAAGTAAGATTACGATTAGCTCAGGTGTATGTGAAGTGTCTCAAGAACATTATCTCGTTCACGCCCTGTTAAACCAAGCAGATGAGGCGCTTTATAAGGCAAAAGGATCTGGTAAAAACTGTGTTATCCTTGCCTAGTACGGTAAGGGCGTCGTGGTGTACGGTGGAGTCTTCTAAAACAACTTTGACAGATAGCATAGGTAGAGTTTAGAGGTAGGGGTTTGGAGCACTCGCGACATCGTGGTACAAAATGACTCTCTTTGAGTGAGTTTTCTATAAAACGGTTTAGCTCTGTTCGTGTTTGGCGTGCTTTTTCGATATCTAAAAAGTAATCTGCAAAACGGTAACTCAGCCATAAATACAGCGAGATCTCTTTAACGCGATCTTCTGCTTCAAGAAGCTCTTCCATGCTCTGTGCAAAATCATCTAAATGTTGAGGAGGTATGAAGTTGACTATCTCTTTTTTCTCAAGTAGCCTGATATAACGCTCAAAATTTTCCATGATGTAAGGCGATGAGGTCGTTAGGGGTGCGGTAGCGAGATGAAACTTTGTTTTTAAATCAAGCTCGTAACGGTCAATAATCTCTGTCGCTTCTAACATACCCTCAAGGTTTGTCGCACGAAAAGGGCCATCAAACTTCATATTTTTTACAAAAAATTGTAAGATCTCGGTGAGTGAGTTCTCTTCTAAGATACCTCCCACAAGCTTAATATGCTCCAAATTTGCCATAACATGAAAAGGGATGTTGATATGATGAGCAGGCTTATTATAATGCTTGTGAATGATTTTGAGTACATCAGGCTTAAGTGCACCAACATAACCCGCCTCACTCATGCCATAACGTCCCGCTCTACCTGATATCTGCTGAATCTCTGAGGGAGTGAGTTCACGCTGGTTTTCACCATCAAACTTGTCAGCTTTGGAGAAAAGTATGGTCTGTATAGGGAGATTTAGACCCATCGCAATGGCATCAGTAGCAACAAGAATTTCCGTCTCACCCTCGCGAAAACGTCGCGCCTCTTCACGGCGGACTTCAGGCGAAAGGTTTCCATAAATAACACTCACTTTATACAGACGTGAAAGCTGCTGTTTGAGCCTGAGCACATTACGCCGTGAAAAGGCGATCACCGCTGTTTTAGCTTGAATCTCAGCTATAGGCGTTGCGTGTTTCATCAGATGAAGTGGGTTTTTTCGCTCAAACTCGATGATTTCGAGTTCTTCACCAAGATATTCGGCAAGAGCGATTATGGCGTCTTTGGCATTGGGAGAGCCTGTCATAATAAGCTTTTTTGCTGGAGCGCCTATGATAGCATTGGCCCATGCCCAACCACGGTCACGATCATCAATCATCTGGACTTCATCAATAACACAGACATCCACATCGATCTCAAAACTGAGCATCTCGATAGTGGAGCTGATGTGTGAGGCCTCATCATCTAAAATCTGCTCTTCTCCGGTAATAAGCGAGGCATTGAGTCCCTCTTTGCGTAGGTCCTCATAGCCCTCTAGTGCAAGTAGCCGTAAGGGTGCTAGGTAATAACCCGTATCGGAATGTTTTAACTGCTGCATCGCGGTATAGGTCTTGCCGCTGTTTGTGGGTCCAATATGCAAGATGAGTTGACGTCGCATCTCTCTAGCAAGCGGAAAAAGGTTTTTAAAATCACGAATGGTTCGGGCTAAGAGCTCTTGACGCTGACGTTTGAGCAAGAAGACCTGAATCTTTTTTGTGAAGCCATAGATAACTTTGCGTTTTATCTTTGGAGAGATGGAGAGATTTTGATGAATCAAGGGAAGCAGCTCTTCATAAACGCTGTTATAAATCTCTTCATCACTAAAGTGTAAAAGACGTGAATGTTGTTTACATGTAAGAATCAAATCATCAAGCTCTTCGTAGAAATGTGTATGAGTAGCTTGTGTCTCTTCTTCAAGTTGGGTATTAATATGAAGGGCTTCTCCCTCCCAAAGCCTTTTGAGAAAGCTCTCTTTCTCAAGGGATAGGGTGAGCGTATAGCTGAGTGTTTTATCACTAAAGGGTAGGGATGCTTTTTGGCTAAGATAGAGAAAGATATCGTGATCGCTCTGTGTTAGCATCTCTAATGCTAGTGATTTTTTTAAGACTTCATTGAGTAGGGGGTTGCTTAATTCAGGATAACTACTCTGAGAAAAAGGAGGTAACTGTTTTAAAGCAGTTACGATCTGTTTAGCTGAAAGATGAGGGTGCTGCTCTTGTGTGATCTGTGCTATAAAGTCATCAATACGTTTTTGTTTACGTGCTATCTCTTGAGTTTTGAGTTCTGTGATGGTAGAAATAATCGCTTCGTTATCGTTTTCAAAAAGATAATCATAGGAAAAAGGAGGTGTTTTAAGGGTATGAATCTTTTTAAACGCGCTCTCAAAAAGTGAATATTCAAAAGAAGCATTGAACTCAAAACGATCATCGAGATCAAAAATACCTTCAAGTGATTTTTCTAGTGCCTGTTTTTTCCCTTCAAAACGAAAATGCTTCAGAGAAGATTCCATTTTTGATAGGGTGATCTTTTTGCTACGCATACCGATAAAGGCATGATGAAGATATTTGGCTTCCTCGCCCTCTACACCAAGCTCTTTGATAAGCTCATGAATGACATCGTCGCGCTCAGGAGATGGAGCTTTAGGATGTGTTGCAGGGTAAATACGATTTTCAGCCTTGAAAAAGCTAAGGATATGCGTACGTATCTCCATATCACCCTCAGACCAGAGCCGTCTAAAGAGTTTTACGAGCTGAGGTTTCTCAAGGGAGTCTGCTAAGACACCCAGTGTCTGAGTCAGCGCAATAAGGGTAGCGGTGTTGACACGCTCAATACCATCATCAAAGCCATCACCATCAAAGTAGTGTCTTATTTTTTGATTAAGTTTAGATTGCTTCTTTTTAGCCATGGTGTAATAGTATCAAAATTAAGGTAGCATTACTCGAAAAATTGGAGTCTCCTAATGATATTTCCTGATGAATGGACCCAAGAAGAGTATTTACGGGCAAAAAAAGAGCTTGAGGCTAAAAATATTGATGTTGTTTTGGTTGATACGATTCTCTCTCCTATCGAAAAAGCCAACGCGGTTACCTATAACCCTTATGAACTTGTTAAGTATCCTGCAGGTTCGGTGTTTGTCTTTTATTGCGACACGGGTAAGGCGACAAAAGAGCG
Organism: Campylobacterota bacterium; assembly: GCA_034659135.1. GTDB lineage: Bacteria > Campylobacterota > Campylobacteria > Campylobacterales > Sulfurimonadaceae > S010-53. Next base: position 1,968 of record JAYEGP010000031.1, on the reverse strand, counting down.
ATTGAATGATTATCGTAAAAAACTACCAGGCTATCACTGTATCTCTTTGCGTGGTGGACGAGGGTACTGGCGAAAAAATATGAGTATTATGAATGATGCATGATAGATCGTAATGAACTTGAAAAACAGATGCACTATTTTATTATCTGTTTGCATGAAACCCGTTATTTTGATGCGCATGAAGCTTTGGAGCTAATCTGGTTTCCACTACGTAAAACCCCTGTGTCGGAGGTGAATTTACTGCGAGGTTATATTAATGCTGCGGTAAGTTTTGAACTCCATAAACGCGGTAGGAAACAAGCAGCAGAGCGGGTGTGGGGTACGTTTAAGAAATATCAAGGCTTACTGAGAGAACTTCCTTTTGAACACCAAGTACTCTACAAGAGTGTGGAGCGCGAGATTTTTAAGATTCGAAATGATAGGATTCTAATATAAATTTATGATAATATTCTGAAATTTTTATCCCATAGGAGTAATTGTGGAAGGTATAGAAGAGATGGGACAAAGTGTCTCAAAATATAATGAGATGGCTATAAATTTCGCTACAGAGTATGGAATGAAAATCGTGGCTGCGATACTCATATTTTTTATTGGTAAGATGATTGCGAAATCAATGAGTAAGCTTATCTTTAAAGTGATGAGTAAGTATGAAGTTGATGAGACCTTAACCAAGTTTGCTCAAAATGGTGTTTACGTTGGTCTGATGGCCGTCGTCATCATGGCTGCCGTAAGCTCTTTAGGTGTCGATACCACCTCATTTATGGCCATTTTAGGTGCCGCAGGTTTAGCTATCGGTTTAGCACTTAAAGATACCCTCTCCAATGTCGGTGCGGCTGTTGTTATTTTAATTTTCCGTCCTTTCAAGGTAGGTGATTTTGTTGACGCAGGCGGTGCGATAGGAACGGTTGATGAAATTGGTCTCTTCACAACGACGATCAGCCCTCTGGATAACCGTAAGGTCATTGTTCCCAATTCAGCGATTACGGGTGGAAATATTACGAATTTTTCGAGTAAGCCTGTCCGTCGAGTTGATCATATTATTGGTATCGGTTATGATGATGATCTTAAATTGGCCAAAGAGACGCTTTATGCTTTAATTGAAGCAGATGGTCGTACTTTAGCCGATCCAGCACCTCTTGTAGCGGTAGCAGAACTTGGCGATAGCAGTGTGAATTTTACCATGCGTGCTTGGGTTAATTCTGAAGACTATTGGGATGTTTACTTTGATCTCTTAGAAAAAGCGAAACTGACCTTAGATGAAAAAGGGATCTCTATCCCTTATCCACAAATGGACGTTCATTCAAAATAATAAAAGGATACATGTGAATAAAATAGTAGTTCTATCAGTTGCTGCAGTATTGATGCTCAGTGCCGCTGATAAGGTTGATAAAAATACACTTAAAACTCATACGGAATTGAGTTATGTTCAGACACAAGGTAATACCAATACCAACTCTTTCTCTCTGGACTTTGCAGGAAGCAAGGCGTGGGATAAACATCAGTTTAAGCTTGACTTTGACGCACTTTATGGTGATGACAAAGGGCTAGAGACAAAAAATAAAGTCTTAGGTGAATTGAACTATGATTACAAATTTGCTGAGCATTTCGCATTCAATTACCTTATGGGTTATAAAAATGATAAATTCTCTGGTTATGAGTATCAGTTTTATACGGGTCCTGGTATCAAGTATATTGTAGCAAACACTAAAGTACATAAGCTAGACTTTCAAGCCAATGCCCTTTACAACCTCGATGAATCCATGGATCAGTATCATGATGCCGATGGTAATGAGATTACGTATCCTTATCCTGATGGAACAGCAGGTTCGCTAAAAACATCAGGTGAATCCAATGATTATACCGGTTTTAGTGCTAAAGCCAACTATGCATGGCAGATTATGGATAACTTGAAGTTTCTTCAAGAGGCGAGTTATCGTAGTGACTTTGATGACACTGATAACTATTTCG
>JAYEGP010000030.1:0-5919 GCA_034659135.1 Campylobacterota bacterium | reverse complement strand
CATATAGGTATCGATAACGGCGTCATAAATAGAGTGCATCTTCTCTAATGAACGCTCTCCTTGAGCCTTCACTTTATTTTGAAAAGCGTGTTCAAAATAGCTTTCAATTCCAATCGCTAAAATAATGCCAGCGATAAAAAGAGCAATGTAGATACGAATCATGGCATATTTCCTTTTTTTGGAATCTTCTGATCAATATCTATGGATTCATATAATGTTGTATCAGTACTCTCAAACCCATATCTGAGTTTACTTCCCCAACGGCTATAGACTTCTTGAGGAATGTTAAGAATAGCACGCTTAATCGCTTCTATCTCTGTGGAGGAAAGTGTTTCTGTATTCACCACAAGAGCAAATCCAGGGAGTTTAGTACTTTTTGTGAGGATCTGCATGCCTAAAGAAGTGAATTTTTCTCCAATCTCTTCAGAAGCACCAGCGATGTCATAATGGCCTTTGAGCACTTCAGTCAATGCATTCGTATGTGACATCGTGTAGTGGTAGTGTTGCGATGCCAGCTCTTTTTCAAGATGCTCATGTACCAGTTTTTGTGTCATATAATAACCACAGGTTGAAAGCGGTTGTGTCAATGCTACTTTTAAAGGACGCTCTTTTGGTATGTCATCATCAGCGAACTTAGAAATCACACATCGGTAATAGACCTTACCATTTTTTTGACGCAATGAGATGATTGGTTTGACATGAGGGTATTGAGATTTTAAAATAGCAAAGGGAAGCGGGCCCAGATAAGCGATATCTATGTTCTGATTTTCAAAGCCTTCTAAAATGTCCTTATAATCACGTTTGTAATTATAGGTGATTGTGTTTCCAAGTTCTGACTCAAGATAATTTATAAGTGGGAGAAACTCTTCAATCGTCTTTTCTTGATCTTTCATAGGCAGTGGCGTAAAGGATAAGATACGTTTTTGATCTGCAAAAATAACACTGCTTAAAAACAGTAATAATATTACGATATATTTATTCATATTTCTAACCTCTAATACAATTGGCACCTATGTTTGTACTTTAATATTAATACTAGCAATTAACTCATTAAAAAGACTTTAGAAGAGGTGTTTAGAATATAGTAGGTTTTGGGGCTTTCTCTAGGTTTAAAACTAAATTATTGAACGATCTCGATGAGTGAAGTTGCGTTTTACGCATCTCCACGAGTTACAATTCTTGCCATCACTTCATCGGGTAGTTTCTTCGGTGCAGGAGGAATGTGCCAGACATCACCATTGGTAAGTTTTATATCTCCACCCCATTTTTCATCGCTATCAAACTCTAGAGATTCGATGATCTCTTCCATATCTCTCTTTGCTAGATAAAAGAGGATTTGTCCTTTATCATTTTCACGTAACATTATTTTTGCCATTTTCTATTCCTTTTTTAAACAAGATGTAATGATTTTTTTATTTTATACATAAAATCGATGCGATTAACATGATCAAATGTGACTCTCATAAGACTAAAGCTTAACTGTTTTACAAAAGAGGCACCACTAAAAGAAGTGTCATTTTTTTGTGGATAATCTTCATGATAGTGAACCCCTCGACTCTCATGACGGGCTCTTGCTGAAAGCACCATCGCTTCAGCAATAAGTTGAGCATTTTTAAACTCTAAAATAGACATAAGTTCGACATTATCATGCAACTCTTTATTAACACAATGGAGTCCATAATTACGTTTCATAAAATAGTGAACATACTCTAAGGCATCATTTAAACTCGCTTCACTTCTAAAAACACCGGCATTTTTAAAAAGAGATTCTCCCAAGTTTTTACGCATTGCGTTGATGTTGAAACGGCTTTCACCCCCAACGATACTCTCAATTCGTCGCAACTCTTTTTCGACATAAGCATAATCAATTGGTCTAAAATCACTTCGCAGCGCCGCACGCGCAGCTTCACGACCTGCAAGCCTCCCAAAGTAAGCACCTTCTAAGAGTGAGTTGCCTCCTAAACGGTTCGCTCCATGAACACCAGTAACCGCACACTCACCACAGGCAAAGACATTGCCAAGATCTGTTGAGGTGTCATCACGTGTCCAGATACCGCCTATACTGTAATGCGCCGAAGGTGAAATCTCTAAAAGTTCGGTGTGAATATCAACGCCGGCAGCATTTAATGCCATCTTTTTAGATGATGGCAGTTTAGAATCAATAAGCTCTCTGTCAAGATGTCTAAAATCCAGATAGACCTTATGACCATCGAGCATATGTTTTAAAATCTCACGAGATAATTTATCACGGGTCTGTAGCTCTTTTGTAAAACGAACTCCATTCTCATCAACAAGATAAGCGCCTTCACCTCGCGCCGCTTCACTAATTAAGGCTCCAGTCGTTGCTAAAGTTGTCGGATGAAACTGTATAAATTCCATATTTGAAAGGCGCATATCTGCTCTTAGCGCTGCGGCTAAAACATCACCTGAGCTCTCTTGAGAATTTGTCGTATGGCCTCTAAAAATTCCAGCATAACCGCCACCGGCTAAGACTAAAGACTTACACGCTAAGGCGATAACTTGAGAATTACGGCGACGTAATACCGTAACACCTGAGAGTTTATCTTTATACTTCGTAATATTTAAAAAGATGTGATTGGAGAGGATATGAACCCCTTCATTTCGACATTTCACTAAAAGTGTTTGAACAATTGCAGAACCCGTACGATCTGCTATATAACAGGTACGATCAGCCGAAGCTCCTCCAAAAGGACGCTGAGAGACATTACCCTCTTCATCCGCATCAAATTTAACACCTAATTGTCGTAATTCATCGACAATATGTGGGGCTTCATGGCACATACGCTCTATATTTTTAGTATGGGTCAGTCCATCAGCGCCTTCAATGGTATCATTAACATGACGGGCTATCGAGTCCCATTCACTGAGGTTAATAACCGCATTAATACCTCCTGATGCTACAGCAGAGTTGGATCTAAACGGATTACTTTTTGAAAGTATCGCTACATTGAAACCTGCTCTTTTCGCATAAAGTGCAGAGTAAAGTCCTGCAATGCCACTACCGACAACAATGACATCATAAAGCATCTTTGGTCCTAAAGAGCATCTCTACTGATTCACTTGCGGCACAAGGAAGATACGACACTAGAGTATTATCTCTTACATGTAAGGGATCAACAGCTCCAAACAGTGCACTTAACACCGTCCCAGAACGTGCAAACTGTAAGGCTGTTGCTACGTCAGTGAGCTCTTTTGTTCCTAGCTTTTCACGAACATCGCTGTCAAAATCTTTTTTAAAGAGATTCATCTGTAAAAGTGATGATGATGCTACAAGATTAAGTCCATAACCATGACAGGTCTGCATAAGCGTATAGTAACGCCCATCTGGCCCTTTTTGATTAGAAAAGTTGTAGGCATGAGGCTTGCCAAGATTAAAAGGGCTTTGGACATATTTGAAATGATGCTCTTTGCCTCCAGCTTCTTGCGCAATCGCTACAATATCAGCAAGGCTGATATACTCTTCATGACCCTCTTCATGTAAAAAAGCATTCCATGAAGCGATACCATAAGCACGAATTTTTCCCTCTTTAACCATCGTTTCAAAGAGAGTAAATGCTTTTTTAATCCGTTTTTTCAAGGTCTTATAATCCACATAGCCTAGCTGTGTTTCAGGATTATGCAGATAGAAGATATCGAGCGTCTTAAGCTGTAGATTTTTTAAAGACTGCTCAAGTGACCAACGCAGATAGGCTGGTGTCATACAGTGTTGATCTATGACAATATCTTCTTTTGTAGCAAGTCCTGATTCAATAACATGCTCTTCAATCCAAGCATAAGGATTCTCAGGAAAAGGAAAGCAAAGTGGCAAAAATCCAGCTTTTGAAGTGATGACTAACTGATCACGAGAGACTTTCTCTTCTTGTATCAACTCAGCGATTGCCTCACCAATTTCCTCTTCAGAGACCTGATAGCGATAATTAATAGCAGTATCGATGTGATTGATGCCATTAAGTACGGCCATTTTTACTGACTCTTTGTAGTTTACAACATAGTTCTCTTCACGGTAAGGCTCTTTACGGAAGGTACCAAGACCCAAAGAGGAGATAAAAAAATCTCCATTGAAACGATAATAGTCTTTTGAGTATTTCGGGAACTGCTTTAAATAGTTAAAGGTTCCCTCCTTCGTCGCATACTCCATTAAATAACCATGACTTTCAGATTGGCTTTAAGTTTAAATTTCAACATATCTTCAATACCTGCAAGTGTCGTAGTTGTATTCATAGAACAGCTAATACACTCGCCTTGGTATTTAATGAAGACCTCATACATATCACCCTCTTCTTTGATATCGATAAGCTCTACATTTCCGCCATCAGCCTTGAGTGTTGGACGAATATACTCTTCAAGAATAGACTCAACTGCTTTAATCTTTTGAACCAGACCCATAGACTCAAAACTACCATCACCTTTTGCTTCAATGATTTTACGTGTTTTTGCTTCTGTTGCCATCTCTTCAGAAATCTCTGAAAGAAGATCCACAATATAGACATCTTTTTTCTCATGTCCACCCGGTTTGATACACGACTTACAAAATCCACCTGCTTTCGTATAATCAGTCACCTCTTCTACTGTAGTCAGACCATTAATTTTAATGACCTCTTGAAGGGTATCTTGCGTAACACGAGCACATTCACAGATGATAAATTCTGTCTCAAGGCTATCCATGTCAACGCCTTTATACATCGATGCTGCTTTTTTAATGACATCATAAGCCATAACTGAACAGTGCATCTTTTGACCTGGAACTGCAGGAATATCGTCATTATCACGAAGGGCTTTTTCCACGTCAATATTAGTGATTTTTAAAGCATCATCTATGGTTTTATCCATACAGAGTTCTGCCATCATATCCGAACTCGCAATCGCCGTACCACATCCAAAACTTTTAAATTTAGAATTCTTAATCACTTCTGTTTTAGGATCTATCTGCCAGTAAAGACGTACCGCATCACCACAACTCTCCGCACCAAAATCGGCAATAATCAGCTTATCTTCACCCACTTCTGCCTCTGTGATCTCTCCCATATTAGAAGGATTGTCCATACGACGTTGAACCTCAGTTGAATACTCTTCCCATAACGCGCCACCAATTAAATCATCACGAGCCATTATTGCTCCTTTTCAAAATATATTATTACCTTTGCTGTTGCAATTACTGTTCTTAATATTTTTAATTCTCTATGAGTACATTTTTGTAGGACATACGTAATAGTTACAAAAATGTTTAGGGAAGAATTATTAAAGTTTGAAAGCCTTAGGCTTGAGAAAGTTTATACAGAAACTTTCGCTCTTTAAACGAAGCGATATCAAACTCTTGACGATATTTAGCGATGGAACGTCGGACCATTTTAATACCAAAACGTTGCTCGATCTTTTCATGCAAGTACTTATCGCTGTAAGGATTTTCTTTGTCTTCACTCTCCACAAGACGTATTAGAAAATGCTTGATCTCTGAAGTAGAGGTCTCTCCAATGGCATTGGAAAAAAAATCTTTAAAAGAGAAGATACCACGTTCGGTTTCGATGTACTTATCTGAAATAGCACGAGAAATTGTGGATTCATTAAAACCTAAGACATCAGCAACATCTTGAAGCTTCAGAGGTTGGAGTTCACCACCCATAAAAAAAGTATACTGCTTCTCCATAAGTACCAAGGCAACGTTATAGAGAGTCGCTTTGCGAAGATCAAGCAACTTCACAAGTTCACGAGCCTCTTTAAACTTCTGTTTGGCAAAGTTATCGTATTTATCAATCTGATTGACCTGAATATCAGGATAAAAACCATTATTCATTCGTATTGTCAATTCATCTTTTTTAAACTCTATAAACAGATCAGGTAAAATCGGAGGATCACTTTCCATAAACTCAAGTGCCGGAGGGTTCTTGAAGTGAGATATAA
>JAYEGP010000029.1:0-5920 GCA_034659135.1 Campylobacterota bacterium | reverse complement strand
TTCTAAAATTGGCTCACCTTTTGCATGAAGCAATTTGTTGACCAACTCTATCGCTTCATGTGGGTCTTGTATCGTTTCTAAAGTTTTTTTAATATTATTAACATCAGTGCCAAGCAGTTTCGCTTCAAGTTCTAAGCCAAAAAGTCTTCCTTGTGTCTCCCAGCTCCATGTATGAAACCATCGATCTCCTTTGTGTGACTCGGGATCATTCTGTTTGGAATGATAAAAAGGTCTATAGGAATAGCTCATAAGGTCTTTAAATTTTATCGACATAAAATCAACGATATTCTCAGCAATATAATTTTGAAAAGCAAGTATGTGTCTTGATACATCTTCTCTAAAAGGCAAGCTTACTGCTGCTTTTGTGTTGAGATGTTTTATATAAGCGATAGTAAACTTCTCTTGGAGCGCTTTAATCTGTTTTTCACTAAAGATCTCTTTGAGTTCTTGTGCAGACGATTTGGATGCTATGAGTGTATGATTACCACAAACTGAACAATCCAGAAATAAACCCTCGTCCTTACTAAAGTATTTTGCTTTAGACCCATGGATAGCGCCACAAAAGTCACACTCACACCCCTGTTCTTCTATCGCTTCAAAGTGACCACAATCCGCACATTTTCTGATAAATCCGTGGTACTGATCATTGACTCTATAGATTCTAGTGCTTTCACACGATGGACATTGAGTTTCTCTTTTTGATAAGGGCAGTGCATTGGGTTCTTGCGGTTGCGTTGGCAAGCCTAAATTATCGATCACTCCAGCACAATCAATGATACTCGCATGTGTTTTCCCCTCATAGAGGCGTAAGCCCCGCCCTACCATTTGACGGTATAGATTTTGGCTTTTAGTTGCCCGAGCTAAGACGATACAGTCCGTTGCTGGATCATCAAAACCTGTTGTTAACATCATAGGATTGGCTAACATTTTAACTTTTCCTGATTTATACTCTTGCATAATCGCATCTTGTTCTTGTTTAGAGAGTTGGGAATGAATGGCCTTTGTATTAATACCTGCTTCATTAAATGCAGATGCTACAGCTTTGGCATGAGATATATTAATGCAAAAAATCAATGCAGCCTTTTGTTTAGCGATCATATCTTTTGTATTTTCAACGATCTGTGAGATGTTCTCAAAGTTATTAAAGGAACTATCCAATTCTGCTTGATTATAATCTCCCACTTGAATACTAATAGAGGATAGATCAATTTTTACAGGTGCGTAACAGATAGGTTGAACTAAATACTCATATCTAAACATATAGTTTAAATCAAATTCATCGATATGTTTGTCAAAACCCTCTATAGGTTTTGAGTTTTGATCGTATGGTGTAGCCGATAAGCCTATAAGTCTCCCTTTAAAATCTTCGAGAAGTGTTTTAATCATCTTCCCGCTAAATCCAAAATGCACTTCATCAATCATCACCATCGTTGGTTCAAAACCTAGTTTTCGTTTGTGGGCTGTTTGAAGTGTCGATATAAAAACAGAGTGTGACGTATCATAGTCCTTAGGTCCATGAATGATTTGTGGTTGCAGTGCTTGAAATGATGCACTAAGCTGCTCTAGCAAAATAATTTTTGGAGCAACTATGAGAACTTTACCACCTTTTTCTATCTCATTTTTAGCGATCTCACTGGCTATGACACTTTTACCAGCACCTGTTGGAGCTTCTATAAGAACAGATCTATCATAATATTTGACTGTCCATGCAATTTGATGCTGATACGGTCTTAGCACTACTTGTTGCTCTTTTATACTGTAGCGGTAGGGTCGAGTAAAAGTATCCATGTAGATGAGTCCAAGTTCAGCTGCATATTCGTGAGCTTTAGACATCTCATTCATATCGTGCCAATGGATCGCTTCTAAGAATGACTCTGGATAGACCATACCTTTATACAGCTCTCTTTTGGATAGGCTAATAGTGTCACAGCTGTTTTGAGCAAGTATTTTTTTAAGATGATCTAAAAAATAGTGAGCTATTTTATAGTGCAATTCTTGGTAATGTATTCCCTCTAAGCGTAGCTCTTCTAAAGTTCTTATAGACATTGGTTATACCTTCTATTCTTATTTTGTATGAGTTTAATAGAGTAGATGGACAAATAGTGTCAAATAAAAACTAAATTATTGTATTGATAACTCAACTCGAACCTAAATCCTACTCAGTCCTTGATATTATTTTATCAGGCTGACACGAAACTTTTAACACTCTTTAATATAAATAACGTACAACTTTTTCTGATGATTTTACAGATATTCTGAATATAGCTCAATAAAGTTGATGTAAATAAATTCCTCATTCAAATCATATTATGATATGATTATAGTACTTAATCGCCTCATGGATAAATTATGAAAAATAAAAATAGATGGATATGGCAAGAAAAAGAGTATCCAAACTTCACCTTTGACAATTCAAGACTTGAACCTATACTACTTAAAATTAAGTATCAACAAGGTTTACTTGATGGCATCTATAAAACTATTAATAAAGATGATTTAGACTTAGCGAAATTAGAAATATTGACCACTGAAGCATTAGATACCTCTGCAATAGAGGGAGAAGTCCTCACTAGAGATAGTGTCAGGTCTTCAATATTGAAAAAGCTTGGTATTGACATAGATAAAGATTCTTCAAATATTCAAACCGATGGATTAATTGACATACTTCTAGATGCAACGCTGAACTATGATAAAGAATTTAATCTTGAAAGGTTATTCGGATGGCATAATGCCCTATTTCCATCTGGTTACAATAGTATTACTAAAATCAATGTAGCAAAATTTAGAGGAGTGGAAGATATGCAAATCGTCTCTGGTCCTATAGGAAAAGAGAAAGTCCACTACATAGCACCTCCTAGAGATTCTCTTGAAAAAGAGATGGATATATTTCTGCACTGGTTAAACGATGATTCTAACTTATCGATTATAAAAGCGGGTATCTCTCATTTATGGTTTATCATTATTCACCCACTTGATGATGGAAATGGTAGGATTACAAGAGCCTTAACAGACATGTTATTAGCTAGAGAATCACAACAGGCCTATAAAATGTATTCTGTATCAAATGCCATTAAGAATGATAAAAAAAATTATTATGATATTTTAGAGAAAACGACAACGGGCTCTACCGACATCACTTTATGGCTTGAATGGTTTTTAAACACTATTCTTGGAGCTTTAAACAATTCAAAGGATAATTTAGATTTTATCCTACAAAAAACTATTTTTTGGGATAGGCACAGAGAGACCGTTTTAAATAAAAGACAAATCAAGGTTTTAAACAAACTGCTAGATGTAGGATTTGGAAACTTTCAAGGCGGAATAAACACTCGTAAATATGCGGCTATAACTAAAACCAGTAAGCCTACTGCCAGTAGAGAGATTAAAGATTTAGTGGAAAAAGAATGCTTGCTTCAAATTGTTGGCACTGCAGGTAGAAATATTAGTTATGATGTAAATCTTCAGGGCTAATAGTATCTGCATTCGTTATATCAACTAATTCTTTGGAGGTGCCGATAAGTGTGATGATTCTTTTACGTTACATGTAACTTGATCACATTTTCATGATTGACAGCATCTACAAGAATAAAACGTCCTGCGACAAATGATTGGGTTTCTTCGATGATCACAATAGCTGTATCAAAAAAGTGAAGTTGTAGTCCGGATACTGGAGCTGACTTTATAAGCTAAATACTACCACTAAATACCTTATTTACGGGGTTTCAAAAACATCAACTTCAAAATAAATTAGGATTTTGTGTTATTAAAACGCACCGAGATGACACCGAAAAACTATGTAATTTCTGTGTAAAAAATTCTAATACGCTTTTTGTCGAAAAATTGTCAAAATATAAACCGTTTTATTTCGTATTTGAAAGACTATCGTATAGCCTTTATGAATTAGGTCTCTTGTATTCTCATCTTCAGCATAAAGACTTTTTCTACATCGCATTGGCATTTCAGACAATGATGCAATATTCTCTTTGAGTTCATTAGCAAAGGCATGTGCTTTATATTTAGAATCTTGATTGGTGATGTAATTTATGATACTGTTAAGGTCTTGTAGCGCCTCAGGCTCGATAACAATGCGATAGTGCATATTATGATTTCAAAATACTATCAAATGCTGCATCGAGCGAGATACCCTCATTGTTATCAACATTATTAATGGCTCTTTTTACTTTATGTTTTGCCTCTTCAAGAGAGATCGCAGGAAAAGTATCATTTTCAAAAACTTCAATTTTATCTTTAGGTAAGATATCAAGCAGACCCATTAATTTATCATAAATACTGTCATGGATATTGAGCTTTATTGTGTGCATTCAAATCTCCTCATATTTTTGATATTATAACCAAAAATGCTCTCAAGCAATTTCATATCGTTGTTTCATAAACCCATAAGTCTCGCTTAACTATGTCTTTCTCAATGATCACAATACGCATTACTATGATAACAAGGGAATTCGAGACAGCAGATGGAAGAAGTTACTAAAAGAATTAAAATTCGAGTATCGAACCATTTATCAGATGCGACATACCTTTTAAGAAATATACAAAAAAGGTATATTATAGGTATATAATGGCACCGAAATTATTTTATATCTTGTAAATCATCCTCTTACTACCATTTTCAGATTCTCCTATATTAGCATCTAATAGAGCAAACCCTTTCTCTGTATAAAATTTAAGTACCTTGTCATGGTTAATTGCATCCACTAAAATATATCTTCCCGCTACTAAATCATGTGCCATTTCAATTTTTGAAAAAGCGTCATCTAATAATAATGTATCGAATTTATATTCTGCATAGTTATCTGAAATTCCAAGCTGTCCTATTAAAAAACTATGAATACAAACTCTACTATTTGAAACACCATCTATCTTTTTCATACTTGACTTAGACATATTATTGGTACTCAATGATTTCATAGATATTGTAAAATATCCTACTACTTCATTTAGTTCACTATTTATAAGTACAAAAGTTCTCGCTATTTGTCTTTTTTCAAAATCAAGGGCAGTGTCATGAATAAAATTCGTTAAATCAGAATTTATCTCACAGTTAAATGTAGTAAGAAGAGAAGATTCAACTTCACTAAGGGGAAACAACTCAAAAGTTGCATATAAAAATTACTAGGCAGATGCACGAAGTTTATTAACTCTATCTCTTCTTTCTTTACGAGCAGCGTCTTGCTTTTTTCGTGCTGAAGATTTTGCATTACTCTCAGCCACTTCAAAGCCTTTTACAGATGAATCCGATAATTTAATTATTTCAGTAAATGCTTTTGTCACTATCTTCTCCTCTTTGTTTGCCATTTATGTAATCATAGCATATTTGATAAAACGAATTATAGGAATCGATTGACACCAAATTTGACACCGAAAAAAATTAAAGGGTTGTTGAAGTCGGAGTTTATGGGGCTTAAGTTTAAAATGGCTCCAGATACTGGATTGACCTGAACTACATTAAAAAAACTACAAAAGACCATAAAGAAGGACTTTCGTAACTCTATCACACTTCACAATTTCTATAGATCTGGTCACTTTTGGGCACACTTCTTGGAAATAAGTCTAATCTACCATTTTATGAAATATCAGTTTTTATCTGTTTCAAGGTTTTTAGCAGATCAGCAATATGATTGTTACAAATTCCAAATATCATTTCAGCATCTAAGTCAAAGTAGTGATGTAAAATAATCTACATCCGCAGCAGTACTACATCTTTCATCAACGATTTCTATTGCTTCAATTATTTGGTCTAATATCTCTTTAACCAGAGAAGTATCATACATATTAATATCCTGCCTTCTATACAAGTTAGCCTGAAGTACTCATATTATCCAACACAGAAAATGTATTGATATTTTCAATTTGATGACATATTGAAACATTCTTGGCCTATAATCATTCTATTTCATAA
>JAYEGP010000028.1:0-24773 GCA_034659135.1 Campylobacterota bacterium | reverse complement strand
GTCCGCTTAGTAATAAACAACTTATTATTCGATATATTGGTTATATCGTTTCGATAATTCCCTTGATGATCGGTTTTTTTATGGTTGCATTTCGCAGTGATAAAAGAGCCCTTCATGATCTTTTAGCAGGAACAGTGGTGATTTACAGAGAAGTTTCTTAACGCAGATAGATGTCAGGTATGATTTAATTGATCTGTGTTACTATTGATTCTAATGAAATCAATACCGATAATAGTAGTACTTTTTTTGCTGATAACGACTGTTTTTGCTGATACTCGCAGTATAAAAATAAAATCATTTAGTAATGAGATGATTGATATGCCTTATGCTAATAGTTATGCACTCTTAGTTGGTGTGAGTAATTATTCAAACGGTTGGCCCGATCTTGAGAGTATTCCTAGCGAAATCGAACACATTAAAGTTGCTCTTGAAGAGCAGGGTTTTACTGTTGAGACCGTGATGGATCCTAAAGGGAAAGAACTGTTTAGGAGTTTTGAGACCTTTATCTCTCACTATGGTTACAACCCTAACAACCGTCTTCTTTTTTTCTACTCTGGACATGGCTACACGACAAACAGTGGTAAAAAAGGATATCTTGTCCCTGTTGACACTCCAAACCCTAATATAAACTTAAGAGGCTTTAAGCGACATGCCATGAATATGGGACGACTCATTACGCTTTCACGTGAAATGGAAAGTAAGCATGCGCTCTTCTTGTTTGATTCATGTTTTAGCGGTGTGATCTTTAAGACAAAAGCTTTGCCTGCAAAACCTCCTTACATTCAAAAAAGTATGAGTCGCCCTGTACGCCAATATATTACTGCGGGAAGTGCAAATGAAGAAGTCCCTGCAAACTCAACATTTACCCCTATGTTTATCGATGCGATTAAAGGTAAGGCAGATCTTAATAACGATGGCTATGTTACAGGAAGTGAACTTGGAATACATATGATGCAAGAACTTCCGCTATATGCAGACCAATCCCCTCAATATGGAAAAATTAGAGATTATGAGCTTTCACAAGGTGACTTTATTTTTATCCCAAAAAAAGAGCTCTCCATTCCTAAGCATAGATTGAATGTCAAAGTAAACCCATCTGATGCGAGCATAAAAATTATTGATCATAAAGAGATTTTTCAGCAGGGAATAAAACTGTCTCAAAATTCGTATACCTTAGAGATTCGAAGAAAGGGATATGTCAGTAAAAGTATCAATATTGATCTTTTTAGAGACAGAGTTTTACATGTTACATTAAAAAAAATAAAGAGAGAGAAACCTACTGGTTTACAGCTGTATGTACAAACGATTCCTAAAGATGCGGTGATTAGAATATTAAATATTAAAGAACGTTTTTTTCAAGGTATTAAGCTTCCAAAAGGAAAATATAGTATGGATGTCAAAAAAGTGGGATATCAGACACAAAAAATGGAGATCGAACTCTTCAAAGATAAAGTATTGCAAGTCACCTTGAAAAAAGAGCCTCCAAAGATAGTATATTATCCACTTTTGATAGATACTATTCCTGAAGATGCTCATGTTGTTGTCGTTGGAGATAGCGATCATTCCTATAGAAATGGTATGAAATTAGAAGAGGGTGAATATAAAATCTTAGTCTCTAAAGAGGGTTATGAGACACAAGAGTTGAAAGTGACTTTAGATAAAAGCGTGGCACTCGATATTGAGCTTAAAAAGCGTGAAGAAGAGAAGAGAAAGAGAAAGATGTTTTACGGTTTTTAAAAAGTGTAAAATAAATTCTTTATAAGAAAAAGAGTATAGTTATTCTAAATTATCTTTATTTTAAGGAGCTATGATGAAAAAAAGTCTATTAGGTGTATTGGCGGTATCTGTATTTAGCATACATGCTTATGCTGAGGTTTCACAGGTCTTATCTGCAGGACTAGGCACTGCCACATATGAGTATACAGAGATAGATAGTTTTAATTATAATGTCTTAGATCTGGGTTATAGCATTGGTTGGGAGAGTATCTACATTAGTACGAATGCAATGTTGTCTATATCAGAGGGATCAGGAAGTTTAGAGTTTGATCCAGAATATCCACCTGCAGATGTGACGTTTAAAAGATCTCAGTATAGTGTCAATTTAGGGTATCGGTTTGAGAATGCTATTGCTCTATTTACGGGTATTAATTATGCTGATAGTCAAATGGATATCGCCTATTATGGTGAACCATACGATATTGAGATCACAGAAGTGGGTATCCATGTGGGTGTTGCTGGAACCGTCTATGCTTGGGAAAATATAGGTGCGATAACAGCAAAAGCTGCAGTTTCAGCCTCTACTATGGATGTGGCAGTTCCAGATCCTGATGTTGAAAATGTGAATGAAAGTGGTTATGGCTATCTTTTTGGACTCGGATGGAGTGGTGTTTTTACTGACGATCTAGGCTATTACCTAAACTTTGATGGATATGCTTACTCTTATGAAGAGACAGATTCAAGTTTTAGTATATTTAGAGCGGGTGTTAATTATATGTTCTAAGCGTATTTATGTGATCTTCTCACGAGTGGCATAGTAAATATGATGCGCTTAGAAGCGCTCTAAAAGCTGTTAATCAACTCTAAAACATTAGGATGGTACAATCACGAATATAATGCCTTAGGGAGAGAAGATGAAACAACAAACTAAAGCCTTACATGCAGGCTATGATAAAGATTCTCAAAGTACAATGGCGGTTCCCATCTATCAGACAACAGCATATGAATTTCGTGATGTTGAACATGCGGCAAATCTTTTTGCGCTTAAAGAGTTAGGTAATATCTATACCCGTCTTAACAATCCAACCACAGATGTTTTTGAAAAGCGTTTTGCTGAGATGGAAGGTGGTGAGGCGGCTATTGCGGCATCAAGTGGCATGGCAGCAATTTTTTATGCCATCGCCAATGCTGCAGAAGCAGGTGATAATATTATCTGTGCTTCGCAGCTTTATGGGGGAACACTGACTCAGGCGTCGCATACGCTCAAACGATTTGGTATTGAAGCACGTTTTTTTGATGTTCAAAATCCTGGTGCTATTGAAGCCTTAATAGATGATAAAACTAAGGTGATCTTTTTTGAGACCTTGACAAATCCGAGTATCGATGTTGCTGATATTACAGCCATAACCTCTATTGCCAATAGGCACAATATCTTAACTGTAGTCGATAATACCGTAGCGACTCCTATTTTATGTCATCCTTTTGAGCATGGTGTTGATATCTCCGTTCACTCTGCAAGTAAATATACTACAGGTCAAGGTTTGGCTATTGGCGGCATCATGGTTGAGCGTAAAGGTCTTGTTGAAAAACTTAAAGGCAATGCACGCTATCCGCAATTTAATGAACCTGATATGTCTTATCATGGTCTTGTGTATGTAGATATACCCCTTCCTCCCTATTCACTCCGTGCACGTCTCTCACTCTTACGTGATTTGGGTGCGGTGGCATCGCCATTTAACTCATGGCTCTTTATTCAGGGACTGGAGACACTACCACTTCGTATGCGTGAACATTCACACAATGCCCTTGTGGTCGCTGAGTTTCTTGAAGCACATCCGATGGTCTCAAAAGTAAATTATCCGGGTTTAACATCTAATGCCAACTACACCAACGCACAGCGTTATTTTGAAAATGGTGCGAGTAGTGGACTGTTAAGTTTTGAAGTGAGCTCTTTAGCCAAGGCTAAGGCTGTTGTTGATGCTATAGAGATCTTTTCACTTGTGGTAAATATTGGAGACTCTAAATCCATTATTACCCATCCTGCATCGACAACACATCAGCAGTTATCAACACAAGAGTTAGACGCTTGTGGTGTGCCTGAGGGTATGATTCGTTTGAGTATTGGGCTTGAGTCTCCTGTTGATTTGATTGCTGATCTTAAGCAGGCTCTGGAGGCATAAGCTCACCGTGTTGAACCTACAGACGCATACGGAACATTTTACGAATCCTCTCTATCTTGAGAGTGGACGTATATTAGAGCCTTTTGATATCACCTATGAGACCTATGGTGAACTTAATGAAGCCAGAGATAATGTTATTGTCATTACGCATGCACTCACAGGCTCACATCATGCGGCAGGTTTTTACGATGGTGACAGTAAACCGGGGTGGTGGGATGGCCTTATTGGTGATGGTAAGGCTGTTGATACTGAAAAGTATTTTGTGATCTGCTCCAACGTTATTGGAAGCTGTTTTGGCTCTAGTGGCCCGATGTCTCAGATGTATCCTTATGATGAGCCGTATCGTTATAAATTCCCTGTGGTTTCTATTAAAGATATGATTAAAGCACAACGCATCTTATTTGATAGGCTGGGTATTCACCGTGTTCATGCTATCATAGGCGGATCTATGGGAGCGATGCAGGCGATGCAGTTTGCCATTCACTATCCTAACTTTGCCTCAAAAATTATAGCTATGGCGGGAACGTATGCAACGCAGCCCTGGGCTATCGCTTTTAATAAGGTGGCACAAGAGTCAATTTTAGGTGATCCTCACTTTAAAAAAGGTTATTATGATCCTAAAGTTTTAGCCGAGGAGGGACTTCCTGGTATGGCGATTGGTCGTATGGCAGGACATATCAGCTTTCTCTCTCATGACTCAATGGCAAGCAAATTTGGACGTGAATATAAACGTGATGACGGGCTTTATGAACTATTTGGTAAGTTTCAAGTGGAGACCTATTTAGAGTATAATGGTTACAATTTTACCAAATGGTTTGATCCGCTTGCGTATCTTTATATTACCAAAGCGATCAATATCTTTGATCTGGCACGCGGATTTGATTCTTTGAGTGAAGCGATAGGTCAAATCAAGGCAGAACTCTATCTGGTGAGTTTTGAAAAAGATATGCTTTTTCGTCCTGAAGAGATGAGAGTTATCAGTGATCTTGCAAAAGAGAATAAGCTTACATGTAACTATCTTAATGTCGATAGTGATTATGGACATGATGCTTTTTTGGTTGAGATCGATAAATTTGAACAGTATGTAAAGGATGCCCTTGAGTAAGAAAACCGATGTGTTTGAGAATCATCTTGAACGTTCCAAAGAAATTTTAGAAAAACTAATGGATCCTGAGATTACCATGAGTGAGAGTATTACTGCTTATGAGACGGGTATGAAAGAGCTTCAAGCGGCTCAAGAGATGCTTGAACGTGCGCAACTGCAAGTCGAGGAGATTAAAAACCGTGAGCACGCTTAAAGCCGCGGTTTTACAACTTCCTAGTATTGGTATGAGTTCGACACGTCTGTATCGTTATGTGCGTCAAGCACATAAAGAAGGGGTTAAGCTTCTTGTTCTTGGAGAGTATCTTCTTAATCCTTTTTTTCATGAGTTGCGCAGACTCTCTATTGCCATGATAAAAGAGCAGAGTGATCATCAGATGAAACTGCTTCGCGAACTCTCTAGTACGCATGAGATGACTATTGTTGCTGCGATTATCATTGTGAAGAAAAAGCAGCCTTTTAAGATGATTGTCAAAGTCTCTCCACATTCAGTGAGTTATTACAAACAGCAGATTTTACTGGCGTATAAACACTGGGATGAAGAGCGTTTTTTTGCCAATGAGACCGAAGCGTTAATAGCTCCTCCTGTATTTAAAATTGATGGTGTACGATGTGCCATTATGTCAGGGTTTGAACTGCATTTCGATGCTTTTTTTAGCATCTTAGAAGATAAAAATATCGATGTTATTATTGTGCCAAGCGTCTCTACTTTTGAATCACATCAGCGTTGGCAAGAGCTTATTAAGATGCGCTCTTTTACTCATAACTGCTACATCTTACGTGCCAACCGTATTGGTGAGTATCAAGATGGTGAATATGAATGGAAATTTTACGGGGATTCGCTATTGAGCTCTCCTGATGGTATTATTGAGACCTCTTTGGGAAATACTGAAGAGTTGATGATCGTAGAGATTGATCATAAGAGAGTGTTGGAGTCTCGTAAAAGTTGGGGCTTTAAAGATGCTATGAAAGTACGTGCAATAGAGCATTAATGCGTTTATTTATTCTTTTATCACTGTTTCACCTCTGTCTCTTCTCTTCAAGTGATTACGTAGTTATTAATGAAAAAAAAGTTTACGCACTAGGCTTAGAGAGCTCTTATTATGTGGATGAGAGTAAAGTCATGGACATTGAAAGTATTAAACAAGAGCACTTTATCCCCTCACAAGAAGAGGTCCCCTCTTACGGTTTTGCTGATGTCGCCTACTGGCTAAAGATAAGTCTCAAACCTGATCAGAGTATTTTAAATGAAAAGTGGTTTTTAAAGATCGATTATCCACTACTCGATCATTTAGCGCTTTATGCCTATGATAACAAGGGTCGTCTCTTATTTGAGAAGCATGGTGGGGAGTTAGAACCTTTTGAAAATAGAGAGATCAAGCAACGCGATTTTATTTTTGAGATTCCCTTTGAGAGTGATCGTCTTCTCTCGCTCTATCTTCGTGTTGAAACCTCTGGAACGATACACCTTCCCATTAAGCTTGTACGAGATATCGATATCATTGAGACGCAACAAGACTCACTGCTTTTAAGTGGTCTCTATTATGGTCTTTTTATTATTATTTTTGTTTATAGTTTTATTCTTTTTATCTATACTAAGGATAAAAACTATGTCTATTATCTCTTCTTTTTGAGTACATTTGTGATGTGGCAGCTCTCCTTTGATGGATTTGGAGTAGAGTTTTTTTGGACAGATATGTGGTGGAACATTGAAAAAGGAACCGTTTTTTGGATGATTTTAGCAGCATTTGCCTCAGTGCTGTTTGGTAAAACTTTTTTACAGACCTCCTTATATGCTCCTCGTCTTGACAAGATCCTTCTATTTTTTATTGTCATTAGTTTTCTGGCCGCAATGGCAGCTACATTTTTAGACTATAGTCTCATGGTACAAGTCGGTGCTGTTATCTCTATTTTGATGCCAATATTTTTACTTATAAGTGGTATTGTCACGTATCGAGCAGGTAATAGAGCCGCACGTTTTTATATCTTAGGTTGGACGTTTTTCTTAGTAGGAAGTGTTCTGTTTGCATTAAATAAATTTGATATCATTGGAGGTTTTTATCTTATCAATTATGCGCAGCAGGTCGGCTCAGCTTTCGAGATGATCTTTCTCTCTTGGGCCTTGGCTGATCGTATTCATCTGCTGCAGGTTGAATATAATATAAAGATGGAAAAACTTAATGTCACGCTCCATCAACGTGTTGCAGCTTCTTTAGAAGAGATGCGTAAAAAAGATCAGGTTTTAGCCCATCAAGCGCGTTTGGCTTCTATTGGCGAGACAATCGAGCAGATTGCACATCAGTGGAGACAGCCTTTAAATAACTTAGCATTGATTAATCAAGATACCTATTTTAAGCGAAAATTGGGGACACTTGATGAAGTGGCTTTTGATGAAGCCCATAATAAAATTGATGAAAATTTACAGTTTATGTCGAAGACAATTGATGATTTTCGAGATTTTTTTAATGTTGATGATAGTGATGAAGATCTTACATGTAAACCGAGTCTAATCGTTGATCATGCTTTGATTTTGAGTGAGTCACTACTGCATTACTCAAAGGTTGATATTGAGATTGAGTGTATTAGTGAATATAATATTAAAATTCGAAAAAATGAGATGTCACAGGTCATCATGAATCTTATTAAAAACAGTATTGATGCTATTCGTATTAAAGAGATAGAAAATGGATACATAAAGATTCGAATTGATTCTGATTTAGAGCATGATATTATCAGCTTTGAAGATAATGGCGGTGGTATTAAACCCGCGATATTGGATAAGGTTTTTGAACCTTATGTTAGCACTAAAAAAAGCAGTGGTGGTACAGGAATTGGTCTCTATATGTCACGACTTATTATTGAAAAGTATGAAGGTGAGATGCGTGTTAAAAATACGGAACATGGAGCACTTTTTGAAATTCGACTGCCACGAAGTTGAGTAAACAACTCAGGTTGGTGATGACTCTTACATGTAAGGCGATATACTGGCTTTACATGTAAAAGAAGGATGAGAATTATGATGGAATACTTTCACCGACAAGTCCAGCTTTGGGGCGAAGAGACGCAAAGAGGTCTGCAAGATAAAAGCATTGTTATTATTGGAAGCGGCGGTCTTGGAAGTTCTTTGGCTTTCGCCTTGGGTGCATCAGGAATTGGGACGATTCATATGGTTGATTTTGATGAAGTCAGTGTCCATAACATCCATCGTCAAATTGCTTTTAAAGTGGGTGATGAGGGTAAGCTCAAATGTGAGGTGGCAGCTCGTATTATTGAGGAGCGTTGCCCTTATGTCAAAGCGCATGCCCATAACTGTGATTTTGATGGCTTTGCTGCAAAAAAGATTGATGTTGACCTAATCATAGATGCGACAGATAATTTACCATCGCGTGCCGCGATTAACCGCTATGCTAAAGAAAAATCTCTCCCTTGGGTTTACGGTTCTGTAGAAGCTTTTAATGGTCAAGTTTGTTTCTTTGAAGCGGCCTCTTTTGAAGACGTTTTCAAAATCACCAATAAGACGCCAGCCGGTATTGCAGCGCCCATTGTAATGCACATAGCTTCACTACAGGCGAACTTGGCATTGCGTTATCTTGCAGGTTTACATGTAAAGAAAGATTATCTTTATTATCTCTTTTTTAATGAGGAGGGAGAGTTGATCACCCAGAAGTTTGGACTTCCTAAAACAGGAGCCTAAAGAGTACTTCTCGTAGAGTTATGTTACAATAACGTAATATGACAATACAGAAAACATTTTTCATTTTTTTTCTTATTACGGCATTAGGCTATTTTGTAACGAATGAATACTTGACTGCAAAGTACTCTATTGAAAAGTTTCGCGAATCTAGTTATGAGCAGAGTCGTATCAATTTAAACACGATTTTAGATCTACAGATGAAAAGTGTTGAAGCGATTGCCATTAATCTTAGTAATGATCCTATTGTTAAACAGGGGTATTTACAAGATGATCCTCATATAATCATTAAGCATCTAAGCACTTTTTGGAATGAGCTTAAGTCTCGTAATCTTGTTTATGAGATTCATTTTTTTAAACCTCCAGCTATCTCTTTTGTCAATTTTTCCAATTTTGGAAGTATTGGTCATGATGTTGCCCGTGTTCGTAAAGATATTAAGTGGATTACCTCCTCATTTAAAAGTTCAAAACATATTATGATGTGTAAGACCTACGCAGGTATTCGCGCAACTTTTCCTATCTTTGCAGAAGATGGGAAAATCTTGGGGGGACTCTCTTTGGGCAAAAAAGTAGACTGGATTCCAAATATGATGAAAACAGTCAGTGGTAATGATGCTTTTTTAATCTACACAGAGGCGTCAACAAAAACGCTAGCACCTAAATATTTAGAAGACTTCATGAAGAATAAACAGCATATTGGAAATTTAATTTTGGCAGATACTACCGTGGGGATACCTGTCGAATTGATTGCATCTATTGATATGGACAAAGAGAGACAGACAGTAAAGATCAACGATGCAAGCTACCAACTCGGTCTCTATCCTATTTATGATTTTGAACGTAATATTATGGCCTATGTCGCTTCACTACACAGTTATGAAATTATTTATAGTCGACTTTGGGATAGATTAGTCTTTAACTCTATTCTTTTATTTGTTCTGCTGCTAGGCATTCTTTTTTTCATTAATCGTTATGTCTCAAGCATCATTACGAGAATTCGTGAGATCTATCAGATAACACAGCAGTACAAAAATAAGCAATTCAAGGTCTATAAAATCAGTGAAAAAGAGCGTGAAAGTCGCGATGAAGTGACACTTTTAAAAGTAAATATTATTGAGATGGGTGAAAGTCTGCATGAAGGATATGAAAATCTAGAGCTTAAACTTTCAGAAAAAACGAAAGAGATTCAAGAGGCTTATCACGCTTTAAAGCATATCCACTTTGAAGATACTTTGACAAAATTACCCAATCGTTTTGCTTTATTAAGAGATCTTCCCAACTATAAGAGTGGTACATTTGTTATTTTTGATATTGCAAAATTCAAAGTTGTTAATGATACGTATGGGGTTGAAATAGGGAATGAACTTTTAAGTGCTGTTGCTGAGTTTTTATTGCAATATACTAACAAGAAAGATATTACTGTTTATCGTGTAGGGTCTGATGAGTTTGTCGGTATCTCTTCTAAGCCGGTTTTTGAATGTCAGCAGTGGTTTTCAGATCTGTTTGAGCAGATTGAAAAAAAGATATTTCATTTTTCTGATGGGGCTATAGAGATCTCAGTTGATTTAAATGCCGGAATCAGTGAGATTAGCGAACACTGTTTTGAACATGCGACTTTAGCACTGGGGTATGCGAAAAAAAATCAATTAGATTATTTTATCTATACTGAAAACCTACAGAGTCTTCATACATATAAAGCCGATGCGACAATGATTAAGATGATAAAACTGGCGATTTTGAATAATCGTATCTTGCCATATTTTCAAGCTATTGTTGGTGCTGATGGAAAAATAAAAAAATATGAAGCACTGATGCGACTCAATACAGGAGATAAAATTCTAGCACCAAATGAATTTCTTGAGGCAGCTAAACGTAGTAAGTACTATCATGCGATGACCCGAATTATGATTCAAAAATCTTTAGCTCTATTTAGAGACCGTAGTGAGGGCGTTAGTCTTAACCTCAATATGATTGATATTAAAAATACAACGACGGTGATGTTGATTATTGATGAGCTTAAAAAATTTCCTGATGCCAGTCGAGTGACTTTTGAACTGGTGGAGTCTGAGAGTATGGAGAGTGTGAGTGAAGTTCTGAACTTTATTGCAGCCATAAAAACACATGGCGCGAAAATAGCAATCGATGACTTTGGGACGGGGTACTCTAACTTTTCATACCTTATGGAGATGAATCCTGATTTTATAAAGATAGATGGATCTTTAATATGTAATATTGATCACGATACTCAGGCTTTTAATATTGTCAAAAGTATTGTAGAGTTTACCCATGCACTTGGTATTGAAAGTATTGGTGAGTATGTCCATTCTCAAGCGGTTTTTGATAAGGCGGTAGCTATGGGAATTGACTCTTTTCAAGGTCACTATTTTCATCAACCTCAGGCAGATTTAATGGAAAGTGAAGCGTGAAATACCTGATTTCATTGTTGATTTTGCTCTCTCTTGGTGTCGCTGTTTTTATCTATCAAAGTCATAACAAGATTAATGCTGAGCCTCATTTTGTAGGTGCGGGTGAATGTCAATCCTGTCATCAAGTACATCATACGAGTTTTAAACAGACCTTGCATCCTGTGATCTTTCAAGCGATTACTTCATCCGATCAGATACAAGGAGATTTTGATACACCAAATGCCTTAGTAAACTTTAAAAAAGATGAGATTGAATTTGTTGTAGGCTCAAAATGGGAGCAGGTTTATATGCGTCTCATTGATGGAGAGTATTACCCTTTTACTGCTAAGTGGATGATCACAACACAAAAATGGGTACCTTACAAGGTGCATACTTGGATGAAGACCCCCGCATCAAAAAATGTAATGGGTGTCATACGACGGGCTATAATAAAGATGATCACAGTTTTAGCGAGTATGGCGTGAGTTGTGAAGCCTGTCATGGACCAGCGAGTCATCATGTCGCGCATAAAAAGATGAATAAAAACCTCGAGTGTAAATTGTGTCATCAAGAACATAAAGAATTTAAGCGTGATATTATTGTTTCTCAAAAATCCTCAGTCTGTGGACAGTGCCACAGCCGTGGAACGAGTACAATTCTCGATGATACGGGTAAAAAGACAGTCTTTAATTTTCCCCTAGAGTATATGCCTGGTATGGATATTAATAGCAGTTTTAAGCCAAGCACAATGCGAAATGATAAAAAAGGAAAAAACTGGTGGGGAAATGGAGTTTCAAAAAATCGTCATCAAGAGTATGCAGATTTCTCTTTTTCAGGACACGCTAAATCATTAGAGAACTTACAGACTAAATCAAATCCACATGGTGGTAAAACCAATGATGAATGTTTACGATGTCACTCACAAGATTACCGTTCAGCTAAAGAGGGTGAAAAGCCGACCCTTGAAACTGCAAAATTAGGCTTAACCTGTATTACCTGTCATGAGCCTCATGGTATTGATAGGCAGATACGATCCCAAGCATCACTGGATAAAAAATGTACGGAGTGTCATGCTAACAACTTACCACCAAAAGAAGAACATTTTCCCTGTCCAACAAGTGAAGCGAGCTGTGTAGGGTGTCATATGCCTTTTATTATTAAGAGTGGAGGTGACTTTAGCATACGTTCTCATGCCTTTAAAATCATTCCACCTGAAGCCACACAAAAGTATGATATGCCCTCTTCATGTCAAAATGGAAGTTGCCATCAGGATAAAAGTCTGCAGTGGGCTAAAGCCACTTTTGACTCTTTTTATACAGAGTCAAAACATCAGACCTTAGCTGAGCATCTAAAGATGAGATGAGAATGAGAATACCGTTACCAATAGGAGTAAAACTTGGTGTTATGGTGATCGTCACGGTACTCATAAGCGTATCTATCTCAGTTTATTATGTCTCACAAAAGTTTAATGAAACAGCAATGTCTATTATTAATGAAGAGTTTGAACAGACTATGACCCTGGTTGAAAACTATTTTGATCTTTTAGAACAGAGTAATTATTTCTTTGCCAATGCTCTGGCACAAGATGAAAAAATTGTGACTGCTTTTAAACAAAAAGATACTAAAAGAGTGACTGAACTTTTAGAAGAACAACGCAGCGCTATGCAACTCGATGAACTTGTTATTCTCAATAGAAATGGAAATATCATCGCACAAACAGGTCTTTTGAATTTTTCAGGAATCAATATACGTCATTATCACCATATAAAAGAGAGCCTGAGTAAGGGTGAGTTTTTTAGTGGAATTATACGTCAAGATGATGTTTTTGTGTACTATACTACTGCAGTGATTAAAGAAGAGGCAGAGCTCATAGGTTTGGTTATGGTGGGTTTAGCCATTACAAACCGCGTGATGCAGGGAATTAAGAATAACACGAGCATGGAGTTTAGTATCGTTGGAGATCGTGCTATGGCAGCTACTTCGATGAGAGAGCAGGAGGATAGCCTCAAAACTTTACCTGTGGACTACTTGAAGTATCTCTGGCTACTTGAAGATAATGATCGTATGATTTCGGGATCTTATAATGAGAAAAATTATTTTTTTAAAGCTAGAAATCTTAAAAAAATTGATGAGAGTACGAGTGCTTCATTAATGTTAGCCTATGATAAAATCAATTATGATAAATCAGTAGAAGAGCTTCAAGTATTGCAGTATAAAATTATTTTTGTACTTTTTGTGATCCTTCTTATTATTATATTTTTACTTGGGTTCTATCTGCATCGAAATTTTTTTAAACTGATCTTAGCAATAGTGCGTGTTCGTCATGGAAACTACAGTGAGAAAGTAGAGATTAAGACGGGGGATGAACTTGAAAAGTTAGGTCATCACTTTAATGAGATGAGCCTCTCTATTTTGCGCCAAGAGGATGAACTTAAATCTTATGCCAATAATCTTGAAGAGAAGATTGAAGAGCGTACGCATGAGATACGTCTTAGAAACTCATATCTTCAGACAATTTTAGATCAGCAAAATGCGATGATCTTGACGATTGAAAAGCATCATATTACCTTTGTGAATCGTTATTTTCTTGATTTTTTTGATGCGGCTTCACTAGAAGAGTATCATGAGCTTTATGATTGGAAATTGATTTTTGGCTGTGATATAGATGCGAGTGATGACAAGAGTCTTACTTACTGTATCGACAATCTTATAAAGCGCTCCAAACAAGATCAACAGATAGCATTAACCTCTCTCGAAGGAACCCGCAAATTTTTTCAAGTTGAGGTTGCCCAGATTCAAGAGGCATCCTTTCTTGTCACTTTGCAAGATATTACTGCATTTAAAGATGAGGAGCAGCGACTCTATACTCAAGCAACGCGTGACGTTTTAACAGGTCTGTATAATCGACAAAAATTTGAAGATCTCTTTGAAAAAATGTGTTTTCAGGCAGAACGTATTGATGAAGATGTTGCTTTGGTTATTGCAGATATTGATTATTTTAAACGTATCAACGATACCTATGGACACCTTATCGGTGATAGCGCCCTCTTAAGTATGGCACTGATTTTTAATGAGCGTATTCGCAAGAGTGATATTGTCGCGCGATGGGGTGGGGAGGAATTTGTTTTGGCCTTACATGTAAAGAGTGAACAAGAAGCTTTTGATGTTGTTGAAGTAATACGAAATCGCATCGAGGTACATAATTTTGATCACTTTAAGCATTTGACATGTAGTTTTGGTGTGAGTCTTGTTCGCAAACATGAGCCTATTGACAGGGTGTTTGAGCGTACCGATAAAGCACTTTATCAGGCTAAGTCAGAAGGACGAAATAGAGCAGTGATGCTCTAAGCTTAGGAATCAGAATTGAATAAAATGTAAATCTTAGGGATTGCTATTTTAGTTCTAGTCACACTATTTTATGAGGAGCATAGCCTTAGCTACGCGACGATTAAAATCGTTTGACTAGGGCTAAAAGAGTACGCTAAGATTTATGTTTTATTTAATTTTGATTCCTTACTGTTGTGAAACATGTGCAGTAAGGCTTGTGATGTCTGCAGTTAAGAAAAAGAGGTTTCGATGAAAAAAATAGTCAATGTAGTGTTAGTTTTGCTCTTAGGTGCCGTTGTTTATGCCTATTCTAATTTTCAAGACAAAGAGATACAAACAAGCGAAAAACATCGTAGTTCAAAAGTCTCAACTCAAAATGTCTTAGCCATCTCTTGGCAAAATGCTTTTTGTCAAACGCACCAAAACAGACGAGAGTGTCGAAATGTTAAGCCTAGTGCCTTTAGCGCAACACACTTTACGCTTCATGGACTCTGGCCACAACCTAAAAATAACAACTACTGTAAACCGACAAAGAAGATTTATCTAAAGAAACCACTCTATAAAAAACTCTTACATGTAATGCCTGCTGCAGCAAGTGGACTGCATCAACATGAGTGGAAAAAACATGGTACCTGCTACGGGACATCACCAGAACAGTACTTTGAAGACTCAATAGCACTTTTAAATCAGATAAACAGTTCCGCTGTACGAGACTTTTTTGTTACAAATATAGGACAGAGCGTGAGCATCAAACAGGTGCATTTCGCTTTTGATAAAGCCTTTGGACAAGGGAGTGGAAGAAAAGTGAAAATGAAATGTCAAAAGGGACTCATTATAGAGCTTCAGATTACTCTTGGAGGAGATATTAGTAACAATCAGAGGATTGAACCCTTACTTAAAAATGCCCTTAAGGCACAAAATGGATGTCAAAAAGGACGGATAGATCGAGTAGGTTTTCACTAAAAGCACTCCAATAACAGCAAGGTACCTTTGTAGTTATTTTTGTCTGATGAATACTAATGCCTCAACACTCGGTGAATCTAATATTGGTCTAATATACTAGACTAGTTTTAATAAATATAGTATAATATTAAAAACTAAATAGAGGGAGAGTGAAATGCTACAGCTGCTTGAAAATGCCAAAAGACTTTATGCTTTAAAACAAAATCAAAAGCAACCAAAGTATAAAAGGTACCTGTTTGATAATCTTCTTAATTCACCTGCTAAATTAACTGCTGTATATGGAAGCAGAGGCATAGGTAAAACAACACTTTTGATGCAACTTTTAGATAATTCAACACTTTTAAATAGCTCAAAACTCTACATTTCGTGTGATCATGCTATGTTTCAGGGAGTGTCCTTATTTGAGTTTGTAGATGAGTTTAGTAAAAGAGGTGGTGAATTTTTATGTATAGACGAGATTCATGAAGCAGATAACTTTGAACAGGAACTAAAATCAATCTATGATTTTTTGGATATAAAAGTCTATTTTACGGGATCTTCTGCCTTGCATCTTACCAGTCCTGACTTTGCTAGAAGATACTCTATGTATCATCTGCATCCATTAAGCTTTAAAGAGTATTTAGAGCTTACATTTGATATATCCCTAGCTTCTTATGCACTTGAAGATATTTTCAATAATCATGAAAATTTGGTACCAAGTATTTTTCAACGCTTACCCAATAAAAAGATATTAAAACATTATGATGAGTTTTTAAAAGTTGGTGCTTATCCATTTTACTTTGAAGATAGAGCAAAATATATTGATAGAATCAATGAAACTATAAATACAATTTTACATATTGATTTAAGTAAAATATTTTCTATCCAAGCTGATAAAATAGATAGTTTAAAAAAACTTCTTATTACCATTTGTACCTCAAAGCCTTTAGAGATGAGCATAGAATCTCTTGCCAAAACAGTAGGGATAACAAAGTCAACTCTTTATAAATATATAAGTTACCTAGGAGATGCTGAATTGATTAATCACATAACGCATGAAGCCAAGAGGTTTAAATCAATAAGAAAATCAGATAAACTCTACTTATCAAATACAAATTTATTTGAAGCATTGTGTGTCAATCAAGATATAGGAACTTTAAGAGAGACATTTTTTGTATCATCACTTAAACCTATTCATCAGCTTTACTATGTAGATAAAGGTGATTTTTTAATAGATGAAAAATATACTGTAGAAATTGGTGGTAAAAATAAATCTTTTGAACAAATAAAAGATATACCTGACTCTTTTTTAGTTTCTGATGATATTGAAATAGGATATGGAAGTAAAATTCCGCTGTGGTTATTTGGATTTTTAAAAGGAAAAAGTTAATGAGGTTTTCACTAAAAACACATTATTATAAGCTATAGTGGATTAAACAAGGTGGTGAGTCATGCGTATTTTAATGGTATTGGTTTTGATTTTTGGTTTAGTTTATGCTGAGAAGAGTATTGAATTTAAAAAGGGTTGGCAACTTGTAGGTGTTCCTAGCACCTCAGAGGGTATGAGCCTATTTAACACCAAAGAGGTCGAGATTGTTTGGAGTTTTGATGGTGAAACACAGAGTTGGAAAGCTTACTCCCCTGATGAAACTCTGGAGCAAAAGCTTATTGAAAAGAGTATTCCTTTTCTTAGCGCTTTAGAGTCTTGGCAAGCAGTTTGGGTTTTTAGTAAAGCGCCTTGGTCTTTACATGTAAAGGACACTACGCTTCCTACAGAGGTGAAAAATAACGCAATAACACTTTATGAGGGCTGGAATCTCATTCAGATTCCTCAAGAGAGTGTCGTTTCAGATAGCTTTTTTGGTGATGCTGTTGTCTGGAAATACAGTGAAAATCAAGAGTGGTCGGTGAATGAGAAGAGCCTTAACTTTCCTTCAATTGAATCCATTGCAGTGAGTGAAGGTCTGTGGGTAAAGAGTGCAAGCACGCGTGAGATTAAAGTCGATGAAGCGCTTTCAAAATTGCGTACTTTTGAAAGTGAAGCGGCAATGCTTTCGTATATACGAACGATGTTAAAGCTTGAAACGTATCATTATGGGTATCTTGATGGTGTTCCTGAAATGGTAACTGCTGATCTCTCAGGTAATGAATCTTTAGTTACGACAACTCCTGAAACAGCCAAAGATGCTACGAGTACCAACCTGCAAGAAATAGGCGTGGATGAAGCAGATATCTTAAAACATGATAACAGGTATATCTACAGCGCTGATAACAGAGGCGAAAAAATTAAAGTGACCTCTTTTGAAAAAATTGCCGCACAAGACTATAGCGCACTCGTTGAGATCGATATGAGTGATAAAAATATTCTTGCCATGTATCTTGAAAAGAACCGTCTTAGCGTGGTTTCTAGTAGGGCTTATAACTATCTTTATGTTGCGACGCCTGTCGATGATGTCGCAACAGTACGAAGTTTGCCTTATTATGGGAATGCCTCACAGCACTTTACCTTAGATGTTTTTGATGTTAGCAATGTCTTAGCGATTAGTAAGCTAGAAAGCTATGATATTGATGGTAACTATCAAGAGAGTCGTCTCATTAATGGTAAACTTTTTTTGATCTCTCAGTTTTATCCTAATATCGATTATGAGTATCCAAAAATTTATGTTGAGAATGCATGTTCACAACTTGATCACAATGAAATCTTTGGAAGCTGTATGAGTTCTATGGTCTGTGAAATGGGAGATGAGTGTCAAGTAGTCAAAGAGTGTCATTATGGAGATGACTATGAGTTATGGAATGAACATTCATGTTATCAGTATCGCTACGATGAGAAGGGTGCATGGAAGTATGACTATGAAAACCCTATTGTTAAAAGTGAAAACTTAATACCTAGTATCACGAGTGGAGGCGAATCGACACCCTTAGTGACACCATCACAATTTTATGCCCCTAATAAATTAGATCAGCGTGCCAATATCACAACAATCAGCCGTTTTGACACACAGAGCGCTGTGCGTGATGAGAGTATCTCCTTTATAGGAAATACCCATACCTATTACGCGTCGACAACATCGCTCTATCTGGTGTCGAGTGAGTATCCTTACTATTATGATTTTACCCATTATAAAACCCAGCAGATGATCTATAAATTTTCACTTGGTGATACCATGAGCTATAAAGGTCGTGGTTTTGTTGAGGGAAATATGCTCAATCAGTTTAGTATGAGTGAAAAAGATGCGTATCTTCGTGTCGCGACAACTATGGGGAATTCATGGTCAAATGAAGGAACGAATAACTCTGTCTTTACACTGAAAGAAAATGATGAGAAACTTGAAATCGAAGGAGCATTATCTGGCTTAGGCAAAGAGGGCGAGACCATCAAGGCCGTAAGGTTTATGGGAGATCGTGGTTTTGTGGTGACGTTTAGACAGACTGATCCGCTCTACACGCTAGATATGAGTAATCCACTAAACCCAACAGTAGTAGGAGAACTCTCCATTCCAGGTTTCTCAGAATACTTACATGTAATCGATGAAAATAGGCTATTAAGTATTGGGCGTGATGCTGATGAGAGTGGTCGTGCTCTAGGCTTACAGGTCTCACTCTTTGATATTAGCGATTATGCAAATCCACAGCGTGTCCAAAGCATACAGGTGGGCGGAAAATCGACATACAGTGAAGCTGAACACAATCATAAAGCCTTTGCTTATCGCGCGAGTGATATGATATTTGGATTGCCCTATACCGATTATTCTCAAGACTATCGTGAAAGCTTTGGTGTTTATCAGATTGATGGTATGAGTATCAAGACCTTACATACACTCAGTACGACGACACCATATGATTGGGGAAACAGTGCACGTGGGCTTATTTATGATTTTGATGACACAAGGAAAGCGGCACTTTTTAAAGGCTCAAATATTTTGAGTGAAACGCTAAAGTAAGGAATCAGAATTGAATAAAATGTAAATCTTAGGGATTGCTATTTTAGTTCTAGTCACACTATTTTATGAGGAGCATAGCCTTAGCTACGCGACGATTAAAATCGTTTGACTAGGGCTAAAAGAGTACGCTAAGATTTATGTTTTATTTAATTTTGATTCCTAAGGAGTATGAATATGAGATATTTAGCAAGTATAGTAATCATCTTAGCAATGTTCGCAGGTTGTAACAGCGATAGCACGTCTCAAGTCGATCAAAACAGTGTGAGTGATCTCCCCCAGCCTAATGTCCAAAATAGTGAGCTTCAGCCACCCAAGCCACCATCACTTTAAAAAGAGAGGGCATACCTAAAATAGTAAGTATCTGAGAACATTCCAAACTCACTCTCTTTAGGACCTTGTTGTATCATAGCACCGAGGCTAAAGGTGTTGTAGTCGTTGAAGGTGTAGGTGAGTGTTGGTGTGACAAACCTTGAGTTGCTATCATTAAAACTCTCAATGTAGACAAAAGATGCATCTAAAAAAAGATTAAAACTGTACGCGAGGCTCATCGCTGTGTAGAACTTAGAGTAGACAAGGTTGGGGATGATTTCTGAGTCATAGTTTAAGAGTATCTCTTCATAGCTAAAGGACTCTGAGCTATAAAGCAGTTCTGCTATGAGGGTGATGCCATTTTCAAAACCGTAATCCGCACCGATAATGCCTTGAAAAAATGCTTCTTCCTCTTTTTCATTAAGGCCTGTTTTAAGCGTATGTTGTAGGTATGCACCTTCACTCCTTACTTCAATACCTGTGTCGGCTAAGTTGGCTTCGACCTCATAGCCTGCCATAGTAGTTTCATCAGAGTGGATAAGATTAATGCCAAGATCACTAAAGTCTAAAAAGGCTTTATAGCGTGCGGCATACTTAAAACGGTAATCCGCTTTTTGGCTGATGACAAAAGTAAGATCACCCGTAGTGCTGATATGGTTTGTATAACTTAGTGCCGCAACACCAAAGGTTTCGTCAGGTTCAAGGGCGTAGATATTACGAGGATTAAAAAGATTAGTGGGTGTCCAGATACGTCCAACTCCCATAGTGATATTTTGAACTCCTAAGACGATGCGATGATGATCATCTTCATAGCCGCCATAAAGACGATAAAGCTTAGCGTAAACACTCCCCTCATAATAATCATTAAAACTGCTCATTGTCTTAAAAGGGGTGTCGGATTTTTGGAGTTTGACATACTTAAATGAAGCAGAGTTGACATACTCATGTCCGAGATAATTGACACCATCACCGATGAGGGTGAAAAAATAGTTCTCTTGAGTGTAGTCGCCTCGTAGGCGTAAACGGTTGTAATTGTAGAGATAATCACGCTCTTGATTGGGAAATATGGAACCTTGAGCGAGGGTAAAGTTTGTGTTTGAAACGGTGTAATCAAATGCGCCAAAAGCCTTACATGTAAAGAGTATCAATGTAAAAACAAGCGCTTTAATCATCAATAATCGCTCCGTCATTGAGCATGATGACACGTCTAACATTTTCTATAACATAAGTGTCATGTGAGGCAAAAACGATACTCACACCCTCTCTCTCATTAAGTGAACGCATCATATCCATGAGGGTATGAGAGTTTTTAGAGTCAAGATTGGCTGTGGGCTCATCAGCTAAGATGATTTTTGGTTTTGGTGCAACTGCGCGGGCAACAGCCACACGCTGTTGTTGCCCTCCACTTAAGGTGTTGGGAAGAGAATTTAGTTTATTGTCAATCTCTAAAAGTGAGGCGACTTCATGAACGCGCTCATGAATCTCTTTCTCTTCAAAGCCTCTTAGTTTCATAATAAAGCCGATGTTTTCACGTACGCTCAAAACGGGAACAAGATTATAAGCTTGAAAAACAAAACCCATCTCATTGCGTCGTAAGGTGGTACGTTCATCTTCACTGAGTGCGGTGATGTCACGTCCATCGAGTGTGATGGTACCACTATCGATATTATCAAGTGCTCCGATGGCATTGAGCAGGGTGGTCTTTCCACAACCTGAAGGGCCTGCAAAAAGTGAAAATTCACCTTTTTTTATGGTGAGATTAATATCTCTAAGGGCGTGAACCTCACGGTCTTCATTTTTGTAAAAGTATTTTTGAACATTATTAAGCTGTATCATGTGTCTGCCTTTATGACGTCGATGACATTAAGATGTTTGATTTTTCGAAGGGGCAAAAGTACACTCAGTAGCGATGCACTGATAATAGCCAAAAAGGTCGTCGTAAAATAGCTACCCTTAATCGTGGCATACAAGATAGGACTCATCCCAAAGCTCTCCATACCATCAGCAAAATGAGTGAGGTCTAAACCGTTTACATGTAAGTAACTAAGCATCAATATACCTAAAAGAGCACCGATGAGATAACCCACTAAACCAACAAAAAGGGCTTCTAGGAGTATCTGCAGACGAATACTTGAATAGGACATTCCAATACCACGCATAATCCCAAACTCACGAATGCGATCTAAGATAGAGACATACATCACTCCTAAAATGCCAATGAAAACCACCATCATCACAATGACAAAGGTGATAGAGTTGAAGATCAGCATCATCTCTTCCATGAGTTTGATTAAAGGATAGAGCTCTAAAAAGCTTTTGACTTCAAGTCTTGGGTAGCTGTTTTTAAGTTCATCATAAAGGGTATTACTCTGAGTTCTTAGTGCAATTTGGGTGGCGTCTTGGGTATCGATACCTAAAAATGTCTGTAATTTTTTAAGATCAACATAAAGTGCTGTTGCATCGAGTCTCATATTGCTCGTTTGAACGATACCTCTGATCTTTAGTGCCATCGCATTAATCTCACCAGAACTGTCTTGAGTAGAGAAAATGACCTTAGAGCCAATTTTGATTTTTAATCTCTTAGCTAACTCACTGCCGATAATCGCACCACGTTTAGCAAAGCTGATCTCTCCCTCTTTCAAAAATTTGCTAAAGCCACCAAAACGTTCCTCATCAGCTAAATCTATGCCTACAACATTTGAAAAAGAGGACTTTCTCGCTGTTGAACTGAGCCCCTCAACGCTGACACGCATACAGAGCGCATCGATATCGTGATGAGCTTCTAAAGATTTTTTAATTTCAAGGGCATTTTTGATACGATGATGTAAACCTTTGTTGAGTCGATACTCTGGGGCGTAGATGCTGATTTCACCACTGTCGCTACGCAGATTTTTATCGATCATATTTAAGGTCATACCATCATAAAGTCCCTGAATACTAAGCATCATGCTCATACTTACTGCAATCATACTGATGACTAAGATAGTACGCGAGAGTCGTGAAAATGCACTCTTGTAAGCGAGTTCCACTATGAGCTTAAACATGATGTGTCGCTTCAAGAGGTGTGAAGGCATTAATATACGAGATGGGGTAGATAATGCTTAAAAAATTCAGGGCATAAATGAGTAGGACATTCCACGTAATCGTAAAGAGATTAAAGTCAAAGGGAATCTCATCTGAAACGACACCGTACTGCTTATAGGTCTCACTAATCCCTTCAATGACAATAGGATAGTGTGAAAAATAGTAAGCGATGTAAGCCCCTATGGGTGTTGCCACTATGATAGCGGCACTTGAGAGTATTAGCATCTCATAAAAGAGTAGGGCGCTAATGTTAGATCGCGAGAGTCCAATGCAGCGTAGTGTACCAAACTCTCTGATGCGTGAACTGACATTGATAAAACCAAAAATCATAATGACAAAAAAGATAACGACAAAAAAGAGTGACATAGAGATATAGCCGAAGATACTATCGACTTGCATCAGTTCCACCATGGATTTCATTAAGGTTTTCCAGGTTAAGGCCTCGATGTCATCGCTTAGAACAGCTTGAATACTTTGAGCGATAGTGTCGACATCTTCGAGATTGTCAATTTTGATACTGAGGTATGAGGCCTTATTATTAGCGTACATTAAGGTGTCAAAATAGTTGCGATTTATAAAAGCGACCTGAGCATCAAACTCAAATGATCCTGTTCTAAAACTACCACAGAATTTAAGAAGATCCGCCACAAAGGAGTTGTCACTAGCCCCACCTACAAAAGCAATCTCATCACCAAGGCTTACATGTAACTTTTTGACCAAGTCTGCACCCATGTAGAGGCAGTTTCCTGATTTTTCATTTAAAAATGTTCCCGATATAAGAGCCGTTTTAATCTGACTCATCTTAATCTCTTTACTTGGCTCTACGCCTGCTATCATCGCCGCACTGGAGTACTCTTTTGATGAGAGCAGTCCAAAGGTTTCATAGCGTGAGGTAAAGGTGCTGATACCCTCGATTGATGTGAGTTTCTCTTCAATGCTTTTTGTATCTTGGATGAGGTATGAATTACCCCCGATATCACGATAGCCTTTTTTATAGATTTCAATAGCTCCCGTATAGACTTTAAGAGCATTTTGCAACATGGAGTGGTGTGAGCCATCCATCATCGCCACATAGACAATAAAAAACAGGGCAGAGATAAAGGTCAAGATAAAGGTAGTGATGGAGCGCCCTTTATAATGGAAAATGTTTTTTACTGCCAGAGAAAACATTAGCGTGAAAACCTTTTTAAAGCACTTTTTCTAAAGTACTGATCGGAGATCTCACTATCATACTCGACCTCTTCAAGTATGAGTTCGGTGAGATTGTCTTTTTTGCCTATCGGCTCTATTTTCCAATAGGTTGGTAAAAAGTAGTTGCCAAACTGTTTGACCTTATCATAAGAGAATACTCTAACGGCTTGATTGTCTTCATCATAAAAGGTATCTTGGATACTGGTAAAATTCGAGGTGTCCACTATCATAATGATTTTTCCCCAGACGACAGCGGCGTCTTCGTTGGGAATGAGTTCTATGGTGACATAATCGCCCTCTTTTTTTATGATTTTAGGCTCATAATCATCGACAATAGAGCTCTGTTTCACCATATCATCATTGGTAATATCACTTCCCATCCAATTTTGAAGCATCATGGAGGGTGGAATTTTAATAATGCGTTCTATCTTGGGGACATATTGCCACATCTGATTGTCCAAGCTTAAAAAAGTGATGCCGCGCTCTTTAGGTGGATAGATAATTTTCACAAAACTTTTTTTACTCCCTTGCGAATAGGTCTGCATCTTCATCGTACGCTGATGCCCCATCGAAGTGATGCTCATACTCATTTTCATGTAGATATTTTTACCACGAAAATTTTGATCAAGTTTTTTTATAATAGTGTGGGCTTCATTGGCAATGAGGAGTGTTGACAGTAGGGTAAGTAAAACAATAATCTTCTTCTTCATGTTCATCCTTTTGGATTACTACTTAAATTATAGCAAATTTTTAATTATCTTGGAGTCGCCCTATACTTTTTAGTGGATTTATATTATGATGTGTGTTATGAAACGAGTTAACAATTTTTTTTCCAGTGGTTTTGATTTTTCTGAAAACGAGTATGAGTTAAAACTTCACTAT
>JAYEGP010000027.1:0-6032 GCA_034659135.1 Campylobacterota bacterium | reverse complement strand
GGCAATCTATGAAGTTGTAAAAATTTATTTTACATGTTATAATGTACATAAAAATGTAAGGAATTAATATGCAAGTAGTAAGTATGACAGAAGCTCGGAATAATTTTAAATCGATATTTGATGCTGTTTATAATGATCATGATGAAGTCATCATACATCGAAAAGGCAGAGAAAATATAGTTGTAATCCCCTTTGATGAGTATAATTCTATGAAAGAAACAAATTACCTGTTAAGTTCTTCGAAAAACAGAGAAGTTTTGATGAGATCACTAAAAGATGCTAGGGATGGAAAGACTTTTGAAAGGGAATTGATTGAAGAATGAATTTGACATTTACGAATGATAGTTGGAATGAATATCAGTATTGGCAAATAACAGATAAAAAATTACTCAAAAAAATTAACCAATTGCTCAAGGATATTAAAAGAGACCCTTTTAGTGGAGTTGGAAAACCTGAAGCATTAAAGCATGAATTTTCTGGATGTTGGTCTAGAAGAATAACAGATGAACATAGACTTGTATATGAAGTTACAGACTATAGCATTGTTGTCATTTCATGTAGATTCCATTACTAATGAAAAATATAATAAGATTATTTAGTATATTTTGAAGAGAGATTAGAAATAAAATTAACTCCAAGCTTTGGCCTATATATAAAGTCTTATTTAGTGAATAGATTGCTTCGTGCCTCGCAATGACGGGTGGGGTTGTGGATTGCTTCGTACCTTGCAATGACTAGAGGGGCTTCGCTCGAAAAGACGACCATTCCGTCATTGCGAGGAGCGTAGCGACGCGGCAATCTCTCTCATGACACATTGAAATATTTTTAACCTCACTTTCTTTCTTTTGATAGTCTAACGATATTAAAAGGTAGCCATTATGAAACAAGCCTATATTTACATCATGTCAAACAGATACAAGGGAACGCTCTACGTTGGTGTTACAAGCAATCTAATAAAAAGAGTGTTTGAACATAAAAATGGCTTGAGTGAAGGTTTTACAAAAAGATATGCGCTTAAGAGTTTAGTGTATTATGAGATATTTGATGATATTACTGATGCTATTTTTAGAGAGAAGCAGTTGAAAGGTGGTTCTCGAAAGAAGAAAGTTGAACTGATAGAGAAAATGAATTTAAATTGGAGTGATCTGTATGGGGAGATTGTTTAGATTGCTTTGCTTTGCTCGCAATGACTAAAGGTGGTGGAGGGTGTGGATTGCTTCGTGCCTCGCAATGACGGGTGGGGTTGTGGATTGCTTCGTGCCTCGCAATGACAGCTTCTTTGTCATTGCGAGGAGCGTAGCGACGTGGCAATCCACACCTATTACAATAATGGAGTATTTACTGATCTATTTTGTTGACAATAAAACATCAAAGTACTATAATGAGTGAAAAGACAATAAAGGCCATATAATGACAAGAAAAGTTGGGATAAGAGATTTAGCAAGAAATTCTAATATTCTTGATGGTTATGATTATGTGGACGTAGAAGATAAAAAGACTCATGAATATAAAGGACTCTTTATCTCTCCAAAATATGCTGATGAGTTTAAGAGCTTTTTAAAAGAGAAGATTTCTAAAATTCATCGAGAAAAATTAGATAGAATCAAAAAGTATGCAGGTACTGGTAGTGTTCATCAAAGATTTAACAATTTGACATCAAGCGAACTTAATGAAAAAGTAGCAAAAGAAAAATATGTTGAAGAATAAAATATATTTGGATACAAATATTGTTGTAGATATTATTGATGCTTCAAGAGTGAATCATAGCAAGGCAATAGAACTGCTAGAAACTTTAGTAATTCATGATTATGAAATATGTATTAGTGAAGATATGCTGAGTACGGTATATTATATTTTAAAAGATAAAAATAAAACTTTATTATTTTTCAAAAATTTAATCTTTATAGATTGGAATGTATTGTCTTTTGGATTAGAAATAATAAAACAAGCAACCGATCTGTCCTTGAAAAAAAATTTAGACTTAGAGGATGCGCTTCAATGTTTATGTGCCAAAGAAAATGGATGTGAAGCTTTAATTACTAATGACAAAACATTTTGTGATTGTGGCATAAAAACCATGACTATTGAAGAGTTAATAAAGACAATTTAGTGGATTGCTTCGTGCCTCGCAATGACGGGTGGTGCTGTGGATTGCTTCTTGCCTCGCAATGACGACTAGCCCGTCATTGCGAGGAGGAACGACGAAGCAATCTATAATATTAAAGGTCACTATAAAAATGAGCCCGCTATTTTTTCAATAACTTACAATCATAATTTTGAAACTTTGAATCAACGCTTATGATCTTATAGTTATGTGTTATGGCTTGAGAAATTATCATTCTATCAAAAGGATCTCGATGATGAAAAGACAATGCAGCAAGAAGTAATGCGCTCTTTGCATCAAAATCCAAAATCTCTATCCCCATCTCCTCAAGTATCGCTAAGATATCTGCTTCAAAATCTAAATGACCTATTGATTTTTTTATCATTATCTCCGCAATGCTTAAAGAGCTCAGATAGATACTGTTTTTTGTATCTTTTATATACTGAAAATGTTTCTGACTTATTTTACCTGTATCGCTAGCCAACCACAAAAAAATATGTGTATCAATCAAAATATTCATATTTTACTGCTATAAAACATCTCATTTATCTCTTCAACTTCATCATCAAAATCATCTTTTATAGTTATCTTTCCTTCGAGTTGACCAAATTTCCTTACTTTTTGCTTCTCTTCGTAAGGTACTAGCATTGCTATTTTTTTATGTTTTCTTCCAAACTCTATTACAAATGTTTCGTTAAGGGTTTGAACCTGTTCCAGCACTGATGACAGCTCTGCTTTAAACTTTCCTACTTGTATCGTCTTCATAGCGTGCTCCCTGTTTTCTATTAAATTTTATCATTTTTGTGACAACTTGTCAAGTTGGTTTAACTGATCCATTTTGTCATTGCGAGGAGCGTAGCGACGCGGCAATCTTGTTTTTTCCTTAATGAGTGTATAAAAATGTAGCACTAAATTTATTAATTAATGTTTTATTTGCTTAGCAATTGATAATTATGCTATTATAAGCATGAAAATCATTCACATAATAAAGGATAGTGATGAAACATATAAAAATGTTAATGATACTTTTGGTATCTTTGGGATTCTTGGCAGGTTGTGGAAGCAGCTCAAAATCAACTGTTACTTATGATTCTGGAGTGGCGTCAGGAAGTGGTACCTTAGACGATACAAAAGATGTGACAATCGTGGCTTATGATGAAAAGTCGAATAGAGAGTTGGCAAGTACCACTATTAAGGCTGGAACATTGTTGCTTGATGCAACAGGGAACCCTATAGCAGAAGAAGTGGAGTATGATCTGAATGTGACTTCGGTTTCTGTTGATGATAGCACATTGGAAACAACCGTTACAATGAAGACAAGAACTGCTTCTGGAGGAGAAGTCGAGGAGATTAGTGAAGATTTGGTTGTCAATGTTGTTCCTCCTCGTTTAGAGGGTATGAGTGATCTAAAGCCGACTTCAGCAGTTTTAGTAGCAGAAGATGCAGCAACTGCAACCGCATTACGTGGCGGAGAGATCGTCTTGACCATCAATCCTGATGGCAGCGTGGATGTTACAGTAACATACAAGCCGGGAAGAAAATGGAAAATCAGATTTGTTTTTCCAGTAACGACAGGTGCTACTGGCGCTAATTAAAACCCTTTACATGTAAGAGATTCTCTTTTACATGTAAATCTTCTTTATTCAAATCCCCATTAAGGTTTTGCATGCGTATAGTGACATTTATTTTGATTGCATCTGTAGAGATATTTGCACAAACATTTTCAACTGCTATGTCCATGCAAGGCTTTACAGGACTCATTAACACGCCCAATGCCCAAGTCTTAAAACAAGGCGATGCGGTACTGCACTTTAACAATCAGTTTGACAATCATCTTCGCGGCTATGACTACGAAAAAGAGTACTCTTATGAAGAAGACTATATCTTTGGAATCGGTTT
Organism: Campylobacterota bacterium; assembly: GCA_034659135.1. Classification (GTDB taxonomy): domain Bacteria; phylum Campylobacterota; class Campylobacteria; order Campylobacterales; family Sulfurimonadaceae; genus S010-53. Next base: position 2,029 of record JAYEGP010000027.1, on the reverse strand, counting down.
TTTACCGTATCTGGAGATTCAGGGACGTTTGACTGAGGCGCGAGGCTACATTCGTGATCTTTCTGCAAATGCTAAATTTCAACTTCCTTTTCATCACAAATACTTGCCCGATCTTGCCATCGGAGTACAAGACATTGGCGGAGCAGCAAATAACTATGATAATACTTACGTGGTTATTGACAAAGAACTTTGGTTTCTTCGTGCCTCTTTAGGTTATGGGAAAGCAGATGTCTCTAGCAAAGGGAAAACCAAGCGTATGGATGGCGTTTTTGGTGGAGTAGAAATTCAAGCCTTGCCTTGGCTCTACCTGATTGCGGAAGATGACACCAGAGAACAACATGCGGGGGTTCGACTAGAACTGCCTCAAACTTGGGATCTTCCTGTGGGTGTGAGTGCGCTTGTGGCTTCCAATCTGAGCGATGAGGGGAGTACAAGTTTTGCGATTAACCTGACGATTCCTCTTTTAAGAGAAGAGCAAAAAAGTTCGCAAACTCTGCAAAATGACAGTGAAAATATTAGTGAAGAGAAAGAAGACATCAAAGCTCCAGAGAGTGTTCAAAAGCCGACAGATATTGTTGTTGAGACCCCTAGAGCGCAGACGCTTTTTGACTTGCAAAAAAGCTTAGTCGATTTTGGTTTTGAAAATGTCCGCATCGGAACGCATGAAAAAACCTTACATGTAAGATGTGAGAACAGCATCTTTGATAAAAATGATATTGATGCACTGGGCTATGTCATTGGAACGATTGCTAGGAATGATTACGGCTATGAATCATTTTCAGTTACACTCTTAAAAAGCAATCTTGAGACCATAAGTGTCGGCGGAACGGTTGAAAAGTATCGAGCATTTATAAAAGATCCAAATGCCTTACATGTAAGTGCCGTGAGAACAGATCTGACATTTAGTAGAGATTTTGATGATAGTGATATACAGTATATTGGTGAGCGAGTAAACAGTAGCTTTTTTATACCGCGTTTAGAGCTCTCTCCGGGACTTGCTACGGCAGTAGGAACAGAAGTAGGTGTTTTTGATTATCTGCTTTCATTAAGAGCCAATCTCTACGCAACGGTCTATGATGGTCTGATTGTCTCGGCTATGGCTGAGGTTCCTTTGGCGCATAGTGAAAACTTTAATGAGGGTGAGATCTATTATAAGATGTATGAAGATCGTACTGAAGCGCGTCTCGTCAATGCGATGGCGCATCAGACGCTGCATTACAAGTCAGTGCTAAACACACTCTCTGTTGGACTTTATAAAACCGACTATGTCGGGGCAATGAATCAGACGAACTTGACGACAACATCGGGTGAGCACTCCTTGCGTGCGCGTTTGGGAATATTTGAAAATAGAAAATACGACAATGATGAACAGCGAAAGATCTATCTGGGGAGTTATCGCTATTTTTATGCCCCGTATGACTTTTTTATAGAAGCGACTTATGGAAAATATTGGCATCAAGATACGGGAGCGACCTTAGAGCTAAAACGCTATTTCGGGGATGTGGCAGTCTCGTTTATCGTTCAGGATGTTGAAGATAAGTTTGCAGGTGCTCGTGTGAGCATTCCGCTGACAACACAGAAGCTCTATAAGGCTGATTATTTTCAGCTCAAGGGTAAAAATGATTTCTCTTATGGACTGCGTTCGACTATCAGTCGGGCAGATGGAACAAACATGCTCAATCCAAATGGAGGCATTACACCTCTCAATGATTTTGAGCTAACAAGTTACTATCTAAATCGAGATAGATTGAATGCTTCGTATGTGAAACAGCATCTTGATAGAATGCGTGAGGTATACTTTGCTTATCGTTAAGCAGAAAGTGAGACCACGTATATATGAAGAGACTCTTTTTACTTCTTGCTCTTGTGGGTGTAGCAACTGTTGTTAGTGCATCACATATGGCAAAAAAGATTACTATACAGGGGTATGTAAATGAAAAAAAGGCTATTAAATTAAAATCAAAGCTTGCTAAAGATTATTATATTAAGACAGTTTCGAAAGATTATGATTTAAAACTTGATATTGAAT
>JAYEGP010000026.1:7044-24823 GCA_034659135.1 Campylobacterota bacterium | reverse complement strand
TCGTTTGACTAGGGCTAAAAGAGTACGCTAAGATTTATGTTTTATTTAATTTTGATTCCTTAAATACCAACCTCACAATCCTTTGCCATTAAGTTCTCAAGCCACATAACATCTTCATCTGTTAACACTATTTTATTGTAAATAATGTCAAGTTCTCTCAAGTTTACAAGCTTATGAATCTCTCTTGGAAGCTGTGAAAACTGATTTTTCCAAAGCGTTAATTGACTTAAGTTTGTAAGCGCACCTATCTCTTTGGGTAGGTCACTAAGTCGGTTACCTCCAAGCTCTAAAATTTCTAACTTAAGAAGATTTCCTATCTCTTTTGGTAATGTGCTTATCTGATTCTCTTGAAGAATTAAAATTTTTAAGTTCGATAGCATCCCTATCTCCTTAGGCACAGCACCTAAATGATTCCCTGGAACATAAAGCTCTTGCAAGTTACTAAGATTACCGATTTGAGCTGGCAATTCAATAAGCTTATTTCCAGATAGATAAAGCGTACGCAACTGTTTAAGAGCACCTATTTCTTTAGGTAGTTCGGTGAGTTGATATCCGAGAAGATTGAGTTGTGTTAAACTAAGCAAGGTCTCTCTATCTCTAGGTAAGCCTTTATAGTAACCTCCTTTTAAATAAGAGTCATGCGCTATCCATTTTAAATCAGGAATACTATTTTCATCTGCCCAGTTCCATATGTTTTGAATCACACTATCCGCTATGTTTTTCATATGATCATCTATTTTTTACTTGATTTGATATTTCTCGTAACTTTCCTTCAGGAGTTGTCGCTTTAAACTCTCCTTTTGGTTCCCACGTATCATCACGTGCCATATCAATGATTATATACGTCAAAATCGCTACAATAATCAAAAGAAACGAAATGATAATTTTTAAATATTTATTTTTCATAATCAATGATAGCATAATTGCTACCTAACTACTTCCATCTTATTAAATATTTCGATTATAGTTTAGCATACTTCAAAGTTTAAGACATTACAAGCTATAACTCTTTGAATGATTTAAAAGGTGATAACTATGACAGATACAAAAGCGTTAGAATTAGCACAAGATGAAAAAACAGCGGTAGATATTTTAGATGAATTAGCAGGGAATGATGATGATAATGTTCGAAGAGCCCTTGCAAATAATCCCAACGCATCTACTGATATTTTAGATAAGTTAAGTGATGATGCCTGTCCATTTGTTCGAGTTAGAGTAGCCGCACATATCAAGACATCATCTCAAACATTAGATAAGATGAGTAAAGATGAGAGTGAATTTGTTCGAGAGTTTGTTGCAGAACATCCAAGTACATCAGTGGAGACCTTAGTTGCTTTAAGTGAAGACAGGCAGATCATATCTTGGGTTGCTGGAAATATCAATACACCCGTTGAGATATTAAATAAACTCAGCAGTGATCTCGATGAGTTTGTTCGAATATCTGTAGCCGTCAATCCAACGACAACCGTTGAAATATTAGATACATTGAGCAAAGATGAGAGTGTCAATGTACGAGCAGCTGTTGCAAAAAACCCTATTGTACCCCTTGAGATATTGGATGCATTAAGTCAAGATGAGCATGAAGATGTTCGAAACATTGTTGCAGAACACCCCAGTAAAGGAAATTAAACTTCCTCAACCAAGCACTGCATAGAGAAGTTCTCCTCTTTAGCTAGGCTTTCGACAATTTCTGCTTTGCTCTGCGCAATTTCAAACAGGTACGCCCCACAAAGCCCCTCGCCATTAGTAAGAATCTCCTTAGTAATAGCCAGTGCACGTTTTTCATTCATATAAAAAATATCTTTCATGACTCTCATACAAAATTCCCATGAAATGTAGCCATCGTTGAGTATATAAACGAGATACACTTTGGGCTTATTAAGTTGAGGAAAAAAATTCGTTTGCACTTTAATAGCCATGGTATTCCTAATAGTCCAATCTATATCTCTAAATCACGCATAAATTTATCCGACAGAAACACCCCTTGTCTTTTAAAACGCGCAGAAACATCAGGTACATACACTTCATCAGCCGTAGCAGAGAAAAGCTCTATCCACTTCATAAAACTCTCTCTAGTGATATGAGGAACATTAAAGTGAGCACCTGAAGGATTTCCCCAGTACGGCCCTTCATTCAAAAGTTGCGCTAACCAAAAATCTGCTAAAAGATTAATATGCTCACTCCAATCTTCATTATTGATATCAGCGCCAAGTTCATTGGTAAAAAAAGGGCCGAGCATCTTATCTTCTATCGCTTTTTCATAAAATCGACGCATTAAGATTTTAAGATTTTTTCTACTAATACTATGTTGAAGTTCTATCGTTCATCCTTTATTTGAAATAAAATTATAGTATCTCATCCAATTCATCATCATAAATAATCTCTTTTTCAAGAAGTAGTTTTGACAAGCGTTCTATCGTACTCCAATGATCATTCACTAAATCTGTAACACTTTGTTTACCTTCAATCATCCAGCGCTCAAGAGCACTATCTATTTTTTGATGATAGTGCTTTGTATCTTTAGCGCTGATAGAGTTATCTTTTGCATCCATAACACCATTGATATTGATGTAACCAACCTCTCTGTCCATACCATAGTATGCTATTGCGGCGTAGGCATCACGTGTCGCTTGTTGCAAGTCGTTTGAAGCACCCGTATCCATACCATCAATATCACCAAAGCGTTTCATCTGTGCGGTTCTTCCTGCTAAAGATACCGATATTCTATTTTTAAAATCTTTGACAGTCATGTTCTCTTGAACATCATTATAATTGAGTGAAATAAAATGTTCGTTATTATCTTTTGGAGTTAAACTGACATGTTCAATATGAACATGAGGCATTAACACTCTTGACACTACAGCACGTCCCGCTTCATAGATGGCGGTCTCTTCAAACATCTGCTCTGGAGATAAATAAGACTGCTGTTCACCGTATTTAATGGCATTAATCTGATCGATTAAAATATCTTGAGTAATGGTAGGCAGTGCGTGACGCAGACAGTAATAAGACGCTTCTTTACCAAGAAGTTCAAGCTGTGCACCTGTGAATCCAGCGGTGTACATCAGTAACCTATTCATATCAAAATCACCCTCTGTAGGTTTGTTTTTAATGATCTGTTCTAAGAAGTAGTGTCTGGCATCTTTATCGAGGTTGTTTATCTCTATGTGAATCTCTATACGTCCAGGTCTGATAATGGCCTCATCAATATTGTCCTTGTAATTTGTTGCGGCCACTACAAAAATATTTTCATCTTTACTATTAGAAAAGCCATCCATCTCTGATAAGAGTTTATTAATAGGAACTTCCCTACCCTCTTCGCCGCCACGCTTTCCAATCGTATCGATCTCATCAATAAAAACAATAGCAGGCGCGTACTCTTTTGCTTTTGCAAAAACCTGCTTGGTTTTTAGAGGTTCAAGCAGTTCAAGTCCTGTTATGGAGATAAAAGGGAGTTCTGCTTCTCTAGCAAATGCTTTAGCCAGCATTGTTTTTCCCGTCCCTGGAGGTCCATAAAGAAGCATCCCTTTTGGCGGTGCAATATTAAAACTTTCTAACTGCTTAGGATTTTTAAAGAAATTAATGACCTCGTGAAGTCTCTGTTTGGCTTTATGATGACCCGCGATATTTTCAAATGAGACATGAGGAATATCAAAAACAAGACCATCTTCACTAAAATCTTTGATTCTTGCGACTTGTTTAAATTTACAACTATCTATTTTGTAAGTGATAACACCATTTTTATCACTAATGCTGTCATTAATGTCAAGCGTTATATTTTTTCTAAAAAGCTCTTTGACAAGTTTTTCCTCTTCAATGAGAGGATTAACGATATCTTTTAAGTATGTTGTACACGCTTTAGAGATAGATACTTTTATCTCGCTAAATTCTTTAGTTGTTTGACCTGAATCCATAATGTAGTCAGTAATTCTGTCAAAGAAAGTGGTACTTACCTTATCTTTTATACGGCGAGCATCAAGCTCTGGCGCAAAATTGAGTATCTGTACTTTTAAGAAATTTTCAAAGCTATTAGGAAGGACAAACTCAATCTCATACTGTTTATTAAATCCATCTTTATACTTTAAAAACCCACTCTTTGCGATACTAGCATAAGCCTCATAGTCAAGTCTGTTAAAGAGACAGATGTTGGCTTGTGAAAATCGAGACACTAACTCCGGTAAGATCGCCTCTTGCCAACCACCACTTCTACTGTCACGTTTTGTTTCTCGCCTAATAGCTTCAAGTATCATGGACTCAGCTTGGATATAGTCCTGTTTTACAAGGTCTTTAAATCGGTTGTCAAGATAGAGCTCTTTTCCCAAGCTTGTCGTAATGACAAATATGGTCTGTGTAAAATCAACCATATAGTTGGCATTTTCATCAGAGTAGATGATGTCAAGATCTTCACTACACGCAGCATCGGTCACTTTGTCCCAACCACATCCATCACGTAACTTACCCCCATCAAAAATTGAAAGAAGATTACTTTGAATGATGTTGTCACACTTTTCAAAGGCATCAAGCACAATGATAGATTTTGGATTTCGATGAACAAAACCCGTTAACTGACCGACACCATAGCCTTTCCAACCGGCAGGATACCCATAAAGCTCCCCACCATTTTGCTGATGGTATTGTGTCATATCAAACTTCATGATCTTATACTTAGGAATGTTTTGTGACATAAGCTCAGCGAGAAAAGTCTTACCAGTCGCTGGAGAACCTAAAAAAAGATAGGTTGATTTAGGTGCTTTTTTATCTTCCGTAATGTCATTTTTCATACTATTTGCAACGGTATTAATGGCTTGGTCTTGTCCAAACAGCTCTTTAGAGAGTGCTGCTTTTAATGTCTTAGCAAATTCTATATTGTTATTGGTCTCAATAACAGATGGAGCTTTAGCAGGTAAATTTTCTAAGGTCTCTTGAGGTTTTTTCTCATGTTTATCTACTGCGGCTTGGGCTAACTCTTTTAAACTGGGCATATTTTACTCTTTATCTATTATTTATTTTTTATTAATTGGCATGACCAAGATTCAGCGCCGTTTCTGTATCCCATTTAGAGATATGTAGAATCAACCATTTTTTAAATTCATTTTCTAAAAAGCCTTGAAGCTCTGTTGGACTTTTAATAACGAGCCAACGCTCAAAATATTTTGCTAACTTTTCTCTCATCGTATCATGGTCACTTTTATGCACTCGAAAATTGCTATAATTGCTCTGCTCCATCATCGTCTCTTCTGCTTCAAAGTGGTCTTCTACGTTAAATAAAAGGATTCTAAAAAGCTCATCAATTTTCTCTATATCTTTTGCTACAACCGCGTCATAAAAGTTATTGATAACTTCTAGCTCCTCTTCATGTAGCATGTTCATGACTTCATTAGCCACTTGCTGTATCTCTTGCTTTTGAATTAGCATTTAATCTCCATAGAATTAACATTAAACCTATTATAGCTTTTAAAAATTTATAGAACTCTTCAACGAAACCATAATGTAATCGTCTTTGAGTTTATCTTTACATGTAAACATGATAAAATACCGCTTTACATGTAAAGGAACACCACCTAATGAAACATCTATATATTTTACTCTCACTCTTTCTAGCGCTACTGTTTTTAGGCTGTTCAGCTCCCATACCCGAACCAGTCAAAATAGACACTACTCATAAACAAGTCAGCTATCTCAAGGATGTTAAACCCATCTTAGATAAACGCTGTGTCTCGTGTCACTCCTGCTATAACTCGCCATGCCAATCCAAGTTTAGCTCTTATGAAGGTGTGGATAGAGGGGGCAGTAAACTTTTAGTTTATAATGCAACGCGCCTCCGTGCGGCAGACCCTACCCGTCTTTTTATCGATGCCAAAAATACCGAAGAGTGGCACAATAAGGGCTTTTACTCTTTGACTAAAAACTTTGATGCCAATACAAGCTACAACGACTCGATTATGATGCAGATGCTACATGATAAAAAAGTCAACCCTGAAGTCATCGGCTCTTACGATCCCGAATATGATGATCTTATCTGTCCGCGTGACTCCCAAGAGATGGGAGAGTACTTTGAAGAGAAACCCAATCACGGAATGCCTTATGGATTTCCAGCTATCAAAGAGAGTGAATACCAGACCTTAGCGGCGTGGTTGCATCAAGGTGCACAAGGACCCACAGCACAAGAACAACATCAGATCACTTCACCCTCTTCTAAGGCGCTTACAGAGATCAAAAAATGGGAAGCCTTTTTAAATACTCCTGATCCAAAACATTCGGTGACGGCGCGTTATCTCTATGAGCACCTCTATTTAGCGCATTGGAATTTTACAGAGGCTCCCCAAGAGTTTTATGAGATTGTCCGCTCTAAAACGGCCTATCCCGAAGCTATTGATGTGATTCCAACCGTACGCCCCTTTGATGATCCTAAATCCAAATTTTATTATCGTATTCAGCGTATCCACTCGACCATCGTTCATAAAACCCATATGGTTGTTGAATTTGATGATGCCAAACTTGAAAGAATGAATGAACTCTTTATCAAACCTAAATGGGTAGAGAAACCCCATTACATTGACTACCACACCAAGAGCAGTGCCAATCCCTTTGTCGCATTTTTTCAGATTCCCGTTAAAGCGCGGTATCAGTTTATGCTCGATCACTCTCACTATATTGTCATGACCTTTATTCGTGGTCCGGTCTGTCGTGGACAGATGGCACTTAATGTCATTCATGATCATTTTTGGGTGATGTTTCAAGACCCTGAGTATGATATTTCCATCCAGCAGCCGGGATTTTTACTCCGCCAAGCCAATAACCTCGCCATGCCGATAGAAACCAGTACACAGAGGCTTTTAGATACCTTTAGTGATGCCTATCGCAAACGTTATGAAAAGTATTTTATAGCGAAACAGAAACTCTATGACCGTGCTTATCCACAGGGGCTACCGCTTGATTCTATCTGGAGAGGCAACACAGCAAGTGATGCGCCACTGCTCACGATATACCGCCACTTCAATAGTGCCTCCGTACACAAAGGCGTACTCGGTGGACAACCTCGAACTATGTGGGTGATTGACTATCCACAACTCGAACGCATCTACTACTCTCTAGTAGCGGGATATGATGTCTTTGGTAATGTGTCACACCAGACTAACATTAGGCGTTATATGGATTTTTTACGTCTAGAAGGTGAACTTAATTTTATCTCTTATCTTCCTCAAGATCTACGTCTCAAAAAATTCAAATCATGGTACATAGGAGATAGTGATGTTGAAGAGGTGGAGCAGGTTGCAATTTTAAATCGCGAGACTGCCTTTGACTATAAGACCGTTTATCCTCAAAGTGAATTAATAGAGTATATTGTTGATAAGCACATCTTAAAATCAACTAACATAGCCTTTGATAATCTTAATTACTACAGTGCAGGAGAGCATCCTCCCGCTATGCCGCAAACATTTAGTACACTTGAAGATTTTCAAAATGGTGCGCGTTCGCTTACGGCGCCGGGAACAGGTTTTATCACACGTGTTGTTGAAGGACAGGTCAACAATGCCCTTATCCGCATTACCATGCCTGATGGCAGCGATAAGGTGATGACTTTAGTGGTGAATCGTTGGCATGACAATGTCAACTCCCTCTTTAGAGAAAGTGACAATCTCAACCCTATGAAAGACACTATAGATTTTATTGATGGCTCTATTGGGTCGTATCCTAATATGTTTATCGTATTAGATTATAAAGAACTTCCAGACTTTTTTGACCTGATTAAAAACTATGATGCCAGTGAAACCTATGAGAAGAAAATTGCTAAATATTTCATCAGCCGCTCAAATGAAGAGTTTTGGGAGACTTTTGACTGGTTCCAAGAGCATTTCAATCAAGCCGAACCACTTCAAGCCGGACTTTATGATCTTAATCGCTACTATCATAAAGGTTGGTAGATTTGCGTCATTTTTTTATACTCTTTCTCGCCTTAACACTTCACTCCTCAGAACATAATGAGAGCAATGAAGCAGAGCGTTTCAGTAAAGCTCAAAAAGTTTTACTCACTAATACCGCTATGGCAGGAGCTATAGCGATTTGGGGATATACGCAGTGGGATTACGGTACTGAAAAACTTCACAGTGGTAGTGAAGGCTGGTTTGGAAAAGAGACAAGTAACGGGGGTTCTGATAAACTCGGGCATTTCTATACCAACTATCTCATGACACGAATCCTTGGTCCTATTTTTCATGACTGGGGGTATTCTCATGAAGAAGCGGCACTTTACAGTGCGCTCAGCTCTGCTTTTCAGTCCATTGTTATCATGGAAGTCGGTGATGCCACCAGTCCAGAGCATGGCTTTTCCAATGAAGATTTTATCGCAGATCTTTTAGGCTCTATAGCGGGATATTACTGGTATCGTTATCCCAGTATCGCCAAAAAGATCGACTTCCGTATAGAGTATCTGCCAGACTTTAATAATTTACAGTCTGATTTTACCACCGATTATGAACATATGAAACATCTGCTCGCAGTCAAAGCCAGTGGATTTGAAGCACTTGAACATACTTGGGCTCAGTATTTTGAGTTACATCTTGGGTACTATACAAGAAATTTTGATCATAACTCGGTCTATCCTATTGAAGATCGAGAGCGTTACATGTACGCCGGTATCGGGGTGAACCTCTCACATCTTTTACGTCCATCTATGGGGAAATATTCATCAATATTTAACTATTTTCAGGTACCTTATACTTATATTTCATATGATGAAGAGTGGGAGTAAAGCATGCAGAGAGTTCTCAACATCTATACCGTTTTTTTAGTTCTAAGCTCCTTTCTTGTTGTCATTATATCGGCACATTTGAGTGGCTATGAGGGACTTCTTGCTACCGCTACAAAAGAGAGTGGTTTTTTTGAATGGATGAGTGTCCTCATCTTAATGACTGTTTTTAATTACGGCATCTATTTTTGTAAAAAACACTACCAAAAACTCTCGAAAACTATGCTCATTTTAATTGGTGGCTTTGCCCTTGTCGCATTTTTAGGAGCGATGGAGGAGATTAGCTGGGGACAGCATCTTTTCCATTTTGAGAGTTCTGAATATTTTGTAAAAAACAACCACCAGCAAGAGACCAATCTACACAACTTTATGCCCGCAGAACTCTTTAGCTCAATCATCTATAGCTCTATCTATGGACTCTTTGTCTTTATCCCTCTTGTAACACATCTATTAAGTCCTTATAGCCATCTCTTGACGCAACTTAAACCGTGGGTAGCGACTCCTATCATGTCACTTATCGTTCTCTATGGTGCTACTTTTCAAGCTTTTTTTTATGATAACTTTGGAGCTTGGGTCGATATGGGAACCTTGCTTGCTGGTATTTTGCTTTTTGGTGTTGTCATGTTTTTACGATTCCAAGAGCACTACTTGAGAGGGTTCTATCTTTTTCTTTTAATCACTCTATCACTTTTTATGGTTTCGTATAAGGTCTTTGGATTTTTTAATATGCAGTATGAGATTCGTGAGATGTTTGTCGGTTTAGCGCTACTGTATTATTATATATTTTTAACGCAAAAGTGGATTAGGAATCAGAATTGAATAAAATGTAAATCTTAGGGATTGCTATTTTAGTTCTAGTCACACTATTTTATGAGGAGCATAGCCTTAGCTACGCGACGATTAAAATCGTTTGACTAGGGCTAAAAGAGTACGCTAAGATTTATGTTTTATTTAATTTTGATTCCTTATTTCATACAGATAAGCGGAATAGATGTCACTACTGCTTAAGTACTTTTTTCATAGCTTTCAAGACCATTTCAACGGTGATTTCACGCATACAGATATTATCTTGGCACGCTTTCATCACTTCAGTTTTATAACAAGGGGCACAACTTAAGTGCTTAGATATGACAGTAACAGGGTTCTCTGGTGAATGATAAGGTCCTGTCTCCTTATGCGGTGTTGGTCCTATTAAGACATAAATAGGAGTTTTTAGTGCCGAAGCGATATGTGCGGGACCGGTATCGGTTGTTACAATAGCCTTAGCATTTTTGACAACAGTTATAAGTTCGCTGATAGAAGTCTTCCCAACAAGGTCAATGACATTGGATGGAAAAGGGGCAATCTCTTTAAAATACTTTTCTTCACCTCTGTTACCAATTATCACTAAAGTAACCGATTTTGAAAGCTTTGCAATTAAAGATTTCCACTGCTCTTTTGGCCACGCACGATAATTAATACGACTCTTTTTATGATGAGAATTACTAGCATTGATAATGATATACTCTTTGGGTAGTGAAAAACGTTGCCATACAAGCTCTTTTTTCTCACCGTATAACATCGGCATCGCCTCTTTTACAATTTTTTTGTCATCAATAGCAGGAGCATAGACACGCTTATTCGAATTGAGCGCATAATCTCCTTTTATCTCCGTATCAATGTCACTAAATCCTCGACCAAAACGTTCTTTGGCATAAATGGCCTTAGAGAGTTTTTTAAATACGTTCCCAGCGTCAAGATTAATCAATAGGTCATAAGGGTTTCTCTTTGAATGTTTAATTATTTTACGTTTAGCAGTGCTTAAAGAGATAGGGACTTTGCGATGTTGAAGACTAAAAACATGATGCAGTCGTTTATCGTGTTTAAAAAGCTTTTTTCCTAGAGGTGTTGCCACCCAATCGATAATAACATTCTCACCAAATTTTTGACGCAAGGAGTCAATAATTGACGTTGAAACGACTAAGTCTCCTATAGCGCCACACCGTATGACTAAAACTCTTTTTTCATCTAGATTCATAAATCGAAGTATAACGGAGAATATGAATATCTCTTGTTACCAAACCGTAAGAAAAGCAATTCTATAAATCAGCCAGTAAAGGATTATATTGAAAGTTACCGTAGAAAATCGCTGATATGATTTTGTTTGGTTTTTATGTTTACATGTAAACATAAAAGCTTACATGTAAAGAAGTTGAGACTATTCGATCTCAGCGTCGATGACATCATCGTCATCTTTTTTCTTAGCGCCAGCAGAAGCGGCTTCGCCACCTTGTGCACCCTCTTTCTCTTTGTACATCTGCTCTGCCATTTTATGACTTGCTTCGGTAAGCGCTTTGACTTTCTCTTCGATCTGCTCTTTTGTAGCTGACTCATCTTTAAGTGTCTCTTTAAGATCATTGGCAGCCGTTTCAATCGCAGCTTTTTCCTCAGCTTCAATTTTATCACCCATCTCTTCAAGAGATTTTTCAGTTTGAGCTACAAGTGCATCGGCTTGGTTACGTAGATCTACCATCGCTTTACGCTCCTCATCCGCTGCTTTGTTGTTCTCAGCATCTTGAACCATTTGGTTAATCTCTTCTTCACTTAATCCTGAAGATCCAGAAATTTTAATCTCTTGAGATTTACCTGTACCCTTATCTTGTGCAGAAACCATTAAGATACCATTGGCATCGATATCAAAAGTTACTTCAATCTGTGGTACACCACGTGGTGCTGATGGAATTCCTGTTAGCTCAAAAAGACCTAAAGATTTGTTGTCTTTAGCAAACTCACGCTCACCTTGACCTACAGAGATTGAAACCGCCGGTTGGTTATCTTCAGCTGTTGAGAATACTTGAGATTTCTTAACAGGAATCGTCGTACCTTTTTCAATGATTTTTGTCATCACACCGCCAAGAGTTTCAATACCAAGACTCAGTGGTGTAACATCTAGTAAAAGAACATCTTTGACATCACCACGTAAAACACCACCTTGAATCGCAGCACCAGCAGCAACCACTTCATCCGGGTTCACACCCTTGTTAAGCTCTTTACCACCAAAGTAGTCTGATACCATTTTTTGAGCCAATGGAACACGAGTTGATCCACCAACCATGATGATCTCTTTAACTTCACTGTTATCAAGATCCGCATCTTTCATTGCGATTTTAATGTGATCAATAGTTTCAGCGATCATTTTATCAATCATACCCTCGAATTTAGCACGCGTCAGTTTCACTACTAAGTGTTTAGGACCCGTAGCATCTGCCGTGATAAATGGAAGGTTAATCTCAGTCTCTGTTGCAGATGAAAGCTCTTTTTTAGCGTTTTCTGCTGCGTCTTTAAGACGTTGTAGTGCCATTTTATCCGCTTTAAGATCGATACCGTTATCTGATTTAAACTCATCCGCTAAAAAGTTAACGATAGCGTTATCAAAATCGTCACCACCCAAAAAGGCATTACCATCCGTTGAAAGCACCTCAAAAGTACCATCAGAGATCTCTAAAGTTGTTACATCGAAGGTACCACCACCAAGGTCATAAACAAGAACGTTCTCTTCTGTTTTACTCTCTAAACCGTAAGCCAATGCTGATGCCGTCGGCTCATTGATAATACGTAGTACATTTAGACCTGCAATAGTCCCTGCCTCTTTTGTCGCTTTACGTTGTGCATCATTGAAGTATGCTGGAACCGTAATAACCGCGTCTGTTACTTCTGAACCTACGTATGCTTCTGCATCTTCTTTAAGTTTAGAAAGAATTTTTGCAGAGATCTCTTGTGGTGTATATACTGTACCTGCAACATCAATAGCTGCCATACCGTTTTTATCAACGATATTATAAGTTACCTTATCGTGTGCTGCTTTAGCGTTCTCTTCGTTCATCATAAGACCCATGATACGTTTTACTGAGTAGATCGTTTTCTCTGGGTTTGTAATTGCTTGACGTTTTGCAGGATCACCAACAAGTGTCTCACCTTTATCCGTGAATGCTACGATTGATGGTGTTGTATTTTTACCCTCTTTATTAGGGATGATTTTTGCTTCACCACCCTCATAAACTGCGACACATGAATTTGTTGTTCCTAAATCTATACCTATTACTTTACTCATTTTTAAATCCTTATTTATTTTAATTTAGTTAGCTATGACTACCATTGCATCACGCAAGGTTCGCTCTTTGTATTTGTAACCTTTTTGAAAGGTATTGACGATTTCGCCACTCTCATGATCTTCTGAATCCATCTTTTGCACCGCATGGTGAATATTGGGATCAAAAGGCTCCTCTTCACTCACTTGAGCAATACCATGTTTTGATAAAACATCAAGAAACTGCTTCATCGTCAGCTCCACACCCTCTTGTAACTTCTCTAAAAGCTCTGCTGCGTCTGCTTCACTTTGACCCGCACTTATCGCACCTTCAAGTGAATCAATAACAGGGATCAGATCTTTAGCTAATTTTTCCTGAGCATATTCAAGAGCATTATACTTTTCACGTTCCAAACGTTTTTTAATATTGTCGAAATCCGCATGAACACGAGCATATTTATCTTGCTGTGCCGCGAGTTCGAGTTTTAAACTTTCTAGTTCATCTAATTCGGGTTCCGTCTCTTCCGATTCAACTTCTTGGGTTGCTTCGAGTTCTTCTTCTACCGCTTCATTTTTTTCTTCATTTGACATAAATTTTAATGACTCCTTTTTGAAATCTGAGAGTATTGTAGCATATGAGTCATTTACTGTCAAGTATTAGTTAAGTATAATTATTTAGCTTACTTTAGTCTATATAACTAAAGTATTATCACATATCAGTAAAAATATAGAACAATAATAAAAAATAATGATTATGATCTATGTCGAAAATAACGTAAATAAGGAGGTGGGAATGCTTACATGTAAGAGTAAAAGAGGCTTACATGTAAGAAAGGAGAGAAAATTATACGTCTAATTTATCTTCTGTTTTTGGTGTTTTATTACCCCCTGATGGGCTAACAAACTGATCGTTGAGTTTCTGAATCGCTTCTCTGCTCTGTGTCATGAGCGTATTGAGTCGATCTTTAGAGCGTTTATGCCATCCTTGTCGGCCTGAGCTAAACATGAACCTCCACCATTTTGTGTTATGCAAAATCGCTTTGGCGATATCAGAATCTCTCTCTTGCCATTTTTTTGACTCTAAACGTGCAAAGAATTTTCGTATTTTCATATGAATCATACAAAAGACAATAAGCGTAACGACTACAGTAAGCATCGTCGTCGTTGGTGAACTAAAGAGTGATGCAGAAATATTAAAATTAATCTCTAGTGCAATAAAAGCAGCAAGAATCACTGCAAGGAGAGCACCATCACTCCAAAAGACTTTACGTTTCCAGCTTTGAAGCGCTTCTTGCAGTAGCGGTATTTTTTTCTCTTTAATCTCATTGGAAAAATCTTCTAAAGCTTTGATAATACGATAGGCACGTTCAATCCCTACCTTATCCATACGATCTGTTATACGTAAAAGATCGGTATCTTTTTTACCTTTAAGACGTCCCGCAAGCGCTTCATCATCCATGGCAACGGCTGCATTTTCATTATAGATACTGTAGAAATTTCCTGAGATCAAACCCTCTTGAGAGAGTGCTCTTTGCCATGAAGCGATAACCTCTTCAAGATTATCTTCACGTGCTGTCGTGTCAATTTGATTTAAAATATAGAGCACTTTATTGGCATCGCGATGACCAATAGTTGTGGCGACAAGATGCTCTAAGGTATCACGCATCGCACCCGGTTCAGGATGGCGTGCATCAAAAAAGACTAAGACTAAATCTGACATTTCAACTATGTGATTGGTAATACGTAAGATTCCATCACGCTGAGAGTCAGCATCAAAACCTGGAGAGTCTATAAGGATCTTTCCTTTAACATTTTCTGATTTCAGTGTCTTTAACTGAAGATAGAGATTAACACGGTTACCCTCACCGGAATCGACCTTATTCACCTCTTCACTAATATTATAAAAAGGAAATCGCGGGTCTGCATCAAGGGCGAGTCCTGGAAGGGTTGTTGCCTCTTCACTGTTCCCATAACAGACTACGGTAAACTTATCATCAATAGCTTGATTTCCGCTATCTTGAATGTTTTTACCAAGGTAGTGATTAAGAAATGTTGATTTTCCCGCTGAAAATGTTCCAAGAATTGAGATCATTGGCCACCATGAGATATGACTGGTGTACGTCTCTTCTGCAGAGATCAGTCCAACATTGCGTCCTATCTTATCCAGGGCTTCATATTTATCAATAACTTCTAATAAAACGGGATTTTCTTCTGAGAGGTACTCTTTTAGTTTTTTATAGCGTTCTTGTGGCATCATAATTTAAAATCCTTTAAAGGCGTAATCGCCAATTATACCTTGATGATAGTAATAGTTCGATTTAACTCAAAACTTTTTGCTATCATGACTTAAAACGCTATAATCTTTCATTCAAAAAAACACAGGAATCCTATGAAGTTATTACACTCCAAACTCTTTTTATCCTTATCACTCTTTGGTTTTGCGCTCGTTTTATGGATGATGCCTACTCCAACTGGCCTCAAACCCGAAGCTTGGTATCTTTTTATTATCTTTTTCACTACGATCATGAGTATTATTCTGACACTTGTTCCCATATTTACTGCCTCTATTTTAGGGGTATCTTTTGCCATTTTAAGCAACACTATGGATGCCAAACAAGCCTATGGTGGATTTGATGAGAGTTTTATTTTACTCATTATTGCGGCCTTTCTAGTCGCACGCGGTGTGGTGAAGTCAGGTCTGGGAAAACGTATTGCACTTCATATCATCAAAAAATTTGGAAACTCAACTCTGGGTTTAGGCTACTCTATGGTAGCTACTGATATGCTCATCGCCCCTGCTTTTCCTAGTAATACAGCACGCTCTGGTGTTTTATACCCCATTGTAGAATCTCTCGCCCATGATAGTGGCTCAAAAATAGGCGACAACACGCAAAAGAAAATGGGCTCTTATCTGATGATGAACTCTATGGCGGGTATTGCTATCTCCTCATCGCTTTGGCTTACCGCAATGGCCTCAAATCCTGTAGGTGCAGGAATTGCATCTCAAATGGGTGTTAATATCACCTTTTCATCATGGTTTATGGCGGCTTCTGTTCCGGCTATTAGTGCTTTTATTGTCATTCCTTGGTTGTTATATAAGATTTTTCCTCCTGAACTCAAAAAGACTCCCGAAGCTCCGCTAACAGCACAAAAAGAGTTAGTTAGCATGGGTAAGATGAGTAGAAATGAGTGGATTACCGGAGCTGTTTTTGTCAGTATGGTCAGTTTGTGGGCGCTCTCTTCTTCATTAGGCTTAGATAAAACTGCTATCGCTTTTGCAGGCTTAGGTGTCTTGATGATCAGTAAAATCTTTACCATGGAAGATATGAAAACACAAGGTGACGCCCTCTCTACACTGGTCTGGTTTGCCATTCTTTACGCTATGAGTTCAGAACTCAATCGGCTTGGCTTTATGAATTATGTAGGTGAAGGCATTGCTGGAGGACTCACAGATATGAGTTGGCAGTTGGTCTATGTCACCCTTATCGTCTTGTATGTTTTAATTCACTATCTTTTTGTTTCACAAACAGCGCATATGCTAGCACTCTTTGGTGTCTTTTTAGATGTGGGTATCAATGCGGGTGTTCCCGGTGAGCTCTTAGCTCTAATGTTACTTTTTGCAACAAACTTTAATTCCGTGATTACCCCACAAGGTTCTTCTGCAAACGTTTTATTTGCAGGATCGGGCTATTTGAGCGCCTCTGAGATCTACAAAAATGGCGGTATCGTCACCTTAGCCAATACTATTATCTTTCTTAGCATAGGTACGGGATGGATTTTATTTATTACTTAAGTACGACCTTGAGTACTGTGATCAAAGAAGCAAAAAGTCCTATGCAGTAACATATGTCTTTGCCAATGTACTTTTAGTTATCGCTGGAACTCTTATTATGATGTTTTAAAGTTTAAGCACTGTACACTCTTTAACAGATTCATACAAAAAGGAATATCCATGAAAAATGTCACTAAAACGCTCCTCTCACTTCTAGTAGTCGTAAGTTTTGTCTTTGTCTCAAATATTTGGGCAAAAGACACCTCAGCACTCCAGACCACTGCATCGCTTACAGATACACGCATCCAAACCGTCTTGATGGAAGCTTATAATAAGTTCAAAGATGATGATGGCGGAAAAAATGCTGATTACATTAAAGAGCTAGCCATTGTGGATCCCAAAATCTTTGGTATCTCTATTGTGACTGCTGATGGTAAAATTTATGAAGTCGGCGATACGGAAGAAGTTGTCTCTATCCAATCGATTTCAAAAGTCTTTACAGCCGCACTTGTGATGCAAGAAAAAGGCGATAAATTTGTTCAAGAGAAGATAGGTGTCAATGCGACAGGTTTAGCCTTTAACTCTGTTATTGCGATAGAACTTCATGGAAGAACTGCCAGCAATCCTTTTGTCAATGCCGGTGCGATTCAAAGTACAAGCTGGGTTGATGCTAAAAATTCACAACAGCGATGGCTCAAAATCAAAAACAATATGAATGATTATGCAGGACGTAAACTCCCTTTCAATGAGAAAGTCTATATCTCTGAAGTCAATGACAACAAAAGCAATCAAGCCATCTCTAAACTTCTTGATGCCAATAACCTCATGGGTTCAGACCCGCTTGAAGCAACAACAGTTTATACCAAACAGTGCTCTGTCAATGTTGCCGCTCATGACCTTGGTATGATGGGAGCGACACTGGCAAATGATGGTGTCAATCCTAAAACAAAGAAAAAAGTTCTTAATAAAGAGTACGTACCGAAACTCCTAGCCGTCATGGCAACAGCAGGACTTTATGATAATGCTGGTGACTGGTTATATGCGACAGGAACTCCTGCGAAAAGCGGTGTCGGCGGGGGAATCGTGGCCGTCATCCCTGGAAAACTAGCTATTGGTGTAGTATCTCCTCCACTTGATAGCTACGGTAACAGTGTTCGTGGTCAAAAAGCGGCGATTTACATCATCGAAAAAC
>JAYEGP010000026.1:0-6944 GCA_034659135.1 Campylobacterota bacterium | reverse complement strand
GGTGTCGGCGGGGGAATCGTGGCCGTCATCCCTGGAAAACTAGCTATTGGTGTAGTATCTCCTCCACTTGATAGCTACGGTAACAGTGTTCGTGGTCAAAAAGCGGCGATTTACATCATCGAAAAACTGGGTCTCAACCCTTATGCGCAATAAGGATTTCAGATGAAGATATTAAATCGTTTCACAACAACGCTTTTACTTCTCTCAGGCGCTACATCTGCTTGTGCAACAGCTATTGATATTGGAGAGGGTTGGATGCTCAGTGGAGATGAACGTGCGGGTCATCTTACTTACAACTATGGTAACCCTGATGGAGATATTGATATCTCAAGAGGGCATAAAGATTCTCAAGGTTTTTATGTTATCCCAAAGATATCTCTTGAAACGCCTAGCTTTAATGGTCTAAAATTTAAGGTCACGGGAGCAGGTGCAACAGACTTTGGAATGAATGACCCTGAGAAAGAGAGTCGTCTTTTTGTCTTTGGTGCAGAGAAAAAACCTTTTACTATTTTACAAGAGGCTTTTGCACAATACGACTCTAAAACGCATCATTTTGTAATAGGACGTAATGAAATAGTGACCCCAATGATAGAATCTGATGATTACTACATGCTTGCAAATAGTTTTGAAGTCGCTAGGTATGATTATAAAGGTATTGAAGATATTATCATTACCGGTGGATATTTTCATAAGATGGCCGGGGTATGGGATAGTGGTGCTGATGGCGCAAACTTTCACACTATGGCCGATACTAGTTTTGTTGATAGTAGAGATAAAGAGAATGTCAGCGATGGTGGTGTTGGTTTTGGTGCTATAGACTACAAAAAAGATGAACATCACCTTCAGGTCTGGAACTATTATGCAACAGATTTATACAACACCTTATTCGCGCAGTACGACTACACTAAAAAATTAGACTTAATGAGCTACAATTTTGGCTTGCAATTTATTAATTTTTCCGAAATTGGAGAGTTAGCTAAAAATGACTTTACCAACATCAACTATTCAATGTACTCAGCACGTTTTGATGGAAATATAGAGGGTGGATTTGGTTTTGCAACAGGTATCACTAAGTACTCTGATGGTGAGGGACAAGGAGCAACACTAGGTGCATGGGGTGGATATCCTTACTTTGCCAATGGGCTTATCTTTCACTTTTTCGAAGCAGGATCACTGCGTAATGCCGCATCATATAAAGTTCAAGCGAGTTATGATTTTGATGATTTAGGTATTAAAAACCTACACTTTAGAGGACGTTATACTTACTTTAGCTTAGATGACACCTACTCTTTCACCTACGGTGGTGGTGAAGCACAAAACTTCATGGCGATGTATGGTGGACAACTCAAATATCAGTTCTTAAATGGTGGTTATTTTACAGGAACGTACGAAACACACAAGGTTGAGAATGAACCAATCACTTATGCATTACGCCTTATCGGTGGCTATAAGTTTTAAGCTATGAGCAAAAAAAATCATCTTGTCATTGTTAGTCAAGAGAGCTTTGAGAACAAACTGCTCTCAAAGATATTGCAGTCGTATCAACTCACTTTTTATGATGATATTCATAAGGCTAAGGAAGGTATTCTTAAGCATCCTCCGCACTTAGTCATTATAGATTCTTGTTTTGAAGCGAGTGCTTTTGATCTATGTCGTGATATTGTTGCTAATCAAATCACCTCAACCATTCCAGTTATTTTCATGTTCAATTCGATGGAGAGTGAGAACATCTCTAAGATGTTTCATTTTGGAGGAAGCGACTATATTAACAAACCTTTTAATCAATATGAGATTATCTCACGGATTCATATACATATCAATTATGCCAGACAGCAAAAAGAACTTGAGTTTTTAGCCCATTATGATCCTATGACGCAAACCTATAACCGAAGAACTTTTTTTAAAAAAGCAGAGCAAGCCCTTAAGTATTCTGTCACTAACAAGGTGCCATTGCAACTTATCATCTTTCATCTCTCGACACTTTATGAGATTAATGATGGCTATGGCCATTTCACGGGAGATAAGGTTCTTCAAGAATTTTCTCAAATTCTAAAAGATATTGTTGGAGCTAAAGGTATCATTGGACGTTTAAACGGTGACAATTTTACCGTACTTTTAAGCAATCAACCTGCCAATACGATCGAGGCGTTTGCTTTTTCAATCGAAGAGAGAACTCAGATGATATCCCTTGATCATACTCAACCGGTCAAAATCGAACATGCCATTGCTAAACTCGTTCATGCCAATGAAAGTATTGATGACCTTTTTCTTGAAGCGAGTCGGCAGCTTGAAAAATGTAAAGTCGCTCGAACAACACGAAATTATTAAATGCTATAATACCTCACTATTTTCAAGGAGACTATTATGAAAATCATCACCCTCTTTTTAGTTGCAGGAGCCCTTTTTGGTGGCTGTGCTTCAAAACCTAAGAAAGCCTCTTTTGATCAACACTCATACGATCGTCAAAACAGTGCCGCAGAGAAAAGTCTCAACTCACTTTAATACGTTTACATGTAAAGGATAACAATGAAATGGTTATATGGAATTCTTACGCTTTTAGTGCTTATTGTCGCATTAGTATATACGCTTGCGTTTACGTCTATCGGAAATGGAATACTCGCGCCTATTGTTGAAAAAAAGATCAATGAAAGCTTACATGTAAAGAGTAAACTAGAGACCTTTGAGCTTGATAGCAGTGCCTTTAATATCATCTTAGCCCTAACTCCAAAAAATAAGATTACTGTTGTGGGAAACTATGGGCTCTTTTCACAAAGTTTTAATATCTCATACCGTTTACGCTTAAACAACCTTGAAGCACTTAAACCGCTAACAAAAGAGAGACTCTATGGTAAGTTTCATACTGAGGGTACCGTCATTGGTGATTTGGCAAAAATCGACATTAAAGGCTCGAGTGATATCGCCAGTTCACAGACACGCTACGATGTGACACTCACGGATTTTAACCCCTCTTCAATAAAAGCGATCATTAATGGCGCTAAAACCGAAGAGTTACTCGCCCTTGTCGGCAAAGCACCTTACGCCATCTCAACCTTACATGTAAACGCAGATATGAGCTCAGTAGATCCTCAAAATCTCCAAGGTGATCTAAATATTGCACTTAAAGATGGTCATATCGATGCTGCCTTAATGCAACGTGATTTTAATTTGACACTGCCAAAAACAAGGTTTACTCTGACACAAAAAGCAGAACTTCGAGGTCAAGATATCAATTATAACACCCTATTTGAATCCAACCTTGCCAAGATATTATCCTCAGGTGTCGTCTCGCCTCAACCTCTTAAAACAGATCTCAGCTATGAGATTAACTTTGAAGAACTCGCCCTACTTCAACCCATTACCAATGCACCGCTTCGTGGTCCTTTTAGTACTAAAGGAAGTGTTAAAGGTGATGAAGCACTCATGAAAGTACTCGGAAGCAGTGACATCGCACAGAGTAAAACCGCCTATGATATTGAGCTTAAAGCCCTTAAGCCGTCTAAGGTCTTAGCAACTATCAAAGATGCCAAGCTTGAAAAACTTCTCTATATGGGAGGACAAAATGCTTACGCTACGGCCATGCTAAATGCCGATGTCAAACTCGAAAATCTAGATCCTAAAAATCTTCAAGGTATCGCAAAACTGAGTCTGAAAGAGGGTCAAATCAATCCTAAGTTGATGAAACGTGACTTTAATGTTACACTACCACAAACTGCTTTTGTATTTGAGTCTTCAACACAACTCAAAGGCAAAGATGTTGCCTACGATATTTTTCTAAACTCTAATCTTGCAGAGATAAGGTCACAAGGAGAACTACAACCTGAAACTATGGCGATGGATCTAAATTACCAGCTCAATATCGAGATGCTAGAACTGCTCAAACCCATTACCAATGCTCCGCTTCGAGGTGCCTTTAATCTCAAAGGAACCGCTAAAGGTGATAAAAAATCCTTACATGTAAAAGGTTCAAGTGATGTCGCTAATAGTGACACACGCTTCAAAGCAGAACTTATAGAATTCAAGCCTAAAACGCTCAATGCTACGATTAAAAATCTAAAACTAGCTAAACTTCTGTATATGTTAGAACAGCCTCACTACTTACAAGAAGGCATTTTAAATACAACAGTTGCTATCAAAGATGCTTCTTCAGAGCAGCTCGATGGCACAGTGAGTACACGCATTACAAAAGGGCTTATTGATGCCAAAGCAACGGCCAAAGCATTTGAATTTAAACCCATGCCTCGTATCACCTTTGATGCTCAAACCGACTCCGTCTTAAAAGGCACAACGGTGACTACAAAGCTAGATGTCAACTCCAATATCATGACCATTGATGTCGCTTCTGCTACCTTTGATCTTAAAGACAGTTCAATCAAAAGTGATTATGTCATGAAACTTTTAGATCTGAGCAAACTCTATTTTGTGACCGAACAAGAGATGATAGGCGACATCGCCTTTAATGGCGAATTTAAAAAAGATAAAGATCTTGATTTTACCGCCCATTCAAAAACATTAGATGGCACAATAGACGCCCATCTTCATAATGATGACTTCACCGCCGAACTCAAGAACCTTCAAACCTTAAAAGCTTTGCATATGGTGCTTTATCCTGAAATTTTCAAATCTTCACTCAACGGAACATTGAAGTACAATCTCGCTCTTAAAAAAGGAAGCTTAGATTCCAAACTATCCAATGGACAGTTTACTCAAAATGAGATGGGTGATCTTCTTAAACAGTATGCCCAGTATGATCTCTACGCAGAGCGGTTTGAAACAACACTTAAAAGTGATATCACGTCAAAACGTATTATCTCTAATGTAATGATGAAGGGGGGAACCGTAAGTATCAGTGACAAAAAAATGCTCCTTGCCGTCAAATCCAAACAGATTAAATCCGACCTTAATGTCGTCATCAACAACAACCCTGTTACGATTAAACTTCGCGGAAATGTTAAAAAACCTGATGTCAAAATCGATGCTAATGAGTTGATACAGAGAGAAGCGGGAAAAGCTATAGAGAAAGAGTTAGGCAATTTACTTAAAGGGCTTTTCTAGCCTTTTAGAGGGTAAAAATTGCTTCAACATCACAGCATCATCGATAAAATCAATAGCCCTTATCTTCTTATTTTTTAAACTCAAAAGGGTCAGTTTTCCCTCTTGATAGGGAAGTGTGAGATTATACGCGGTATCAAATGATAAGAGAATAGGATGTGCATAATATTGCATACGCGGTTTCACAAAAAGTGAAAAAATTCCCGAAGGCACCTGTGAGACATCAACGATCATGACTGCCTGATATTTTTCTAAGATATCAGGATATTTTTCTATAAATGTATTGGCTTCTCGCGTTGTCTCTTTATCCCACGTAATAATCCAGTACTGCTCTTCTTTAATCAAATATCGCTTTTCATGCTGACTCTCTAAGCTTACTGGACTAATAAGATCTCCGACTTGCAAGATCTGCGCCCCGAGTATGATGGGAAGAAAAAAGAGTAAAAACTTCATCAAATATCCTAAATTAATCTTTGAAGCATCATTTTACATCAATAAGGCTTAAGATAAGAGTGCTATACTTATATGTATAAACTTAATACATTTGTATATAGGAGTATTTAATGAATACGCTAAAAGTAAGGAAAAATTTTGCATTTGATAAAGAGATAGTAGATCAAGCATCTCTTATCTTAAAAGGGCAACAAAAAAGTTTAACTGAGGCAATAGGACTCTATTTTCAAGCCATCATCAAAGAACCATCGATACTTGAAACCGTGGAGAAAAGTGCCAACAAACGAACAGGTGCTTTTATAGGTACGCTTGATGGAAAGATAGGAAATGAAGAGTATAAAGATATAAAAAAAAGTTTTCATGAAAATATTTCTTGATGCCAATATCTGCTTAGACCTCTTAGATACTACAAGAGACAACTCAGAAGATAGTATCACATGGTACTTAAACAACAAAGATAACAGTAAATATGAGTTTTATTTTTCATCAGATTTTGTTACAACAATATTTTTTATATTGACCCAAAAAAGAAACCTAAATCCAAAAGATGTATTAAAGGCTATGGATGCACTTATGAGTGAAATCACACCATGTTATCTAAGTCATAGGGATTATGAAGTTGCAAAATATATATTTTATGAAAATGCCTTTGACGATTTTGAAGACTTATTGATTTTAAGTAGCGCTAATAGAATAGAGTGCCACTTATTTATTACAAATGACAAAAAACTTTTAGCATTAAAAAAACAAGATAATATAAAAATAGTATCTATAAAAAACTTAGAAACCTAATATACTGTTTTTGACTCTTTTATAACCTTCTAATGAAAAAAGAGTAAAAACTTCATCAAATATCCTAAATTAATCTTTGAAGCATCATTTTACATCAATATGGGCATTATCGCCCTTATGAATCCATTAGAAACCGTATTTCATTATCATGACCGAACCAAACACCGACCGAGTCGTTACGCTGCCTCTCTAGGCTATATGGACTGGGCAACACAGCCTGATCCTTTTCGTAGCTATAGTGGAAGTGACTATCTGGAACTACCTTTAAGCTTTGAGCATAGCACCCCGCCCTATCATCTTATTTTTGAAGAGGGCACGGTTCCCAAAGCGCCTTTACATGTAAGATCGATCTCTCAGTTATTTCAATTTTCACTGGGTATCGCCTTATGGAAATCAGCTCAGGGAAACCGTTGGGCCTTACGCTGTAATGCATCAAGCGGTAACCTTCAGCCCACGGAAGCCTATATCATTGCGCCACCGATTGAGGGGATAAGCACGGAAACAACTGTCTCGCATTATGCTCCTAAAACCCATGGCCTTGAGGTATTAAACAGCTTTAGCTCTACCTTTTGGAGTGACCTGCCTCAAGGGAGTTTTTTAGTTTCTCTCTCATCCATTGTCTGGCGTGAAGCGTGGAAATATGGAGAACG
>JAYEGP010000025.1:0-6127 GCA_034659135.1 Campylobacterota bacterium | reverse complement strand
GGTGTTGCAGAAACTGCCGCTCGAACCTGTTATGACTCTTTTTCAAACAGCGAGAATGAAGTTGTTAAATCCATTGAACACATCATGCCTAATGAGACAATGTGTGATGAGCTCAATGACATAGAAGATTCTAATCTTTTAGATGATCTTGCCTGGACTTACTTTCATCACTCTATTTTAGAGCATGCCAATCTCAGCTTTCTTATTCGTGGTACTTCACGTGGTGTACTTCAAGAACATGCGCGACACCGTATTCAAGCTATTTCCGTTCGCAGTACCCGCTACACCATGAGCTCGATTATCAACGCTTTTATTGCGTCCAAACATGGAGGTGACAAAGCTTTTTTTATTGATAAAATCCTCAGTTTTGATATGTTTGTCACCAATGACAGAGCCTATAACACCATCGAGATCGGTGCCATTTATGATAAACTCGATTATCAACGCAATAAGGTCGATGATTTTCACGCTATCGCCATCGCTAAAAGCTCTCTAAAATACCTTGATGAGATAAAAAATGATGCCGAAGCACTTTTTCAGGCCTTTGAATCAGGTAAGAAAAAGCGAAATGTCGGAGATGCTTTTAAGCACATTATCACCGACAATGTCAAAGTCGATATGGTGGTCACTTTCAATCTTCGAAGTCTCAAAAACTACTTTACACTCCGTGACAGCGGGGCTGCTTACTTTCAGATACAGTGGCTTGCGAAAGAGATGATGCGGGTGACACCGACAAAGTATTTAGACCTCATTGTTAAGAAAAAATAATCATACAACTGAGCACTTTTAAACCGTTTCTTAAATCATCAACTTAAATCAAAGGCATTCACAAAAAAGTGATACAATTGTCAAAATAAAATATCTAAAAATAGGAATAGGTGTGAAAAAAGTTACCTCAATACTTCTCTTTATTGCTGTCACTTTTTTGATATTTCATGATCAGCTTACACTGATGAGTAGTGAGGATCACCCTCTCTATGCATCAAGCACACTCGCTTGTGAAAAAAGTGTGACCCTTGATCTTCATGAACAACTTCATGCGTATACCATAGCCTTTGAAAAACAGAAGATGACCTTTGCTGAACATGGCTTGGTTCTCATTCCTTCGCAATTCGCTAACACATACAACTACATTACTTTTAACACTCCCTATCGACCTCCCTCTGTATAATCTCTTACTTATAATTAACAAATAAAATTTTGGAGAGAGAATGCTATTTAGAGTATTACTAAGTAGTAGCTTTCTTGTTTCGGCTTTAATGGCAGAAATAGGGCATACAGAGCTACTGAATGAATTTAAAAAATCACACCCCTTAGCAAAAAACTTTGCCTTAGAAGTGGATGTGATAGGTGCAAAAAAAGCGATGCTGACTTCGGGAACACCTTATGAGATTCTCGGTACGGCAGCCCATGCGAAAGAGAAGTTTTTTAACAAAGAAGAGGATTTTGAGTACAGTGTCGGGCTAGCAAAAACATTTGTGCTACCTCATGCCAATGCGATTATCTCAAGCAGTGTCGATCTGCAGACAAAGATCTCACTTTTGCAAAAAGAGCAAGAGCTTATTGTTTACATGTACGATCTTCTAGATCTTTATCATCAAAGTTGCCTTCAACGTGAGACGGTGAGTCTGTATAAGCAACTATCATTACAGTTAGAAGCCTTACATGTAAAGAATGAACGCGCTTATGAACTCGGTGAGATATCTAAAAAAGATCTCATTCTCTGGCATCTGCAGCAACAGAGAATGAAACTGGAATTTGAGAAAAAAGAGAGTGAGCGTTTTGCACTTTTTAGAACTCTGCAGAGTAAGTTTGGTTCCAAGATCAAGATTAAAAAGCTTACATGTAGTGACATGTATGATTTTCAACTTCCACAGCAGAGTCATAATTTCGATGATTTTTTAGCGATGAAACGCCTTGTCTTAACCCGTGAAATGCATGAGTTAAAAAGTGAAGAACACTGGTTTCATGAAATGGGTGTCGAGCTTAGCTATGATAATGAGATGGACAAAGAGCGCTATAACGCATCGCTCAATATTCCTTTAGAGTTTACCGTCTCACATCATGAGTCTATGGCAGAGATGCATCGTCTTCAAACGCTTCAAAGCAGTAATGAAATGGGTCTCTTTGAGATGCAAAAACGCAAAGAGTTGCAAGCCGCTTATCTGAAGTTAGAGCAGGCCTATAAGAGCTACAATGAGCTTGAAGGTCCTATGAGTGAAGATGCCATAAGCTTGATGGATCTGACGCAGACCGCCTATCAATCAGGTGAATCGACAGCAATAGAACTCATTACCATTCAGCAGTATGTTATGGATATTTTGATGCAGCTTCAAGAGATGAAGTCCCAGTTTTATGGAGCACTTTTTGATTATAAAAAACGTAGTATTACCGGTGAGGAATTTTAATGAAAACAGTTATATATAGTATCGTCATAGCTTCAAGTTTGATGGCACAAAGTCTTACTCTTTCGAAAGAACAGATAGAAAATTGGAACTTACATGTAAGCACGCCACAAAAAGTTCAAGGTCAGTTTCTCGATGAGATAGTTGGGGAAGTGGAAGCACCAACAAAACTGATTCATGCCATCTCGATACCTTATGATGTCAAAGTGCAACGTGTCTTAGTCAATCAATTTGAAAATGTTAGAAAAGGCGACCCTATGGCACGTATCGGTGGTAATGCCTGGTTAGAGATGCAGCAAAACATGATCAACCACTCCATCGCTTTAAATGAAGCAACACTTGAAAATGAACGTAAGATGCTTTTATGTAATGAGGGGATTATCCCTACTAAAGAGTGTATTCGTTCGAATGCTTCTTATGAGAGTGCTTTAGCACAATTTCAGAGTGCCAAAAGTATGTTATTTCTCTTTGGAGTGGATGAAAAGTTCATTAATACCATTGAAAAATCCAAAGCGATGCAACGTGATTTTGAAGTACGTGCTCCCGTATCAGGAGTTATCTCCAAGATGGATATCCAAGTGGGACAGAGTGTGAATGCTTCGCAACCGCTTTTTACCCTCTTAGCTAAAGGAGATCTGTGGCTATCAGCACATATCGCGCAGAGTAAGGCAGAACTATTAGTTTTAGGTCAGAACGTGAGTTTAGAGTATCACAATAAAAGAATCACGTCTCAAGTGGTCTCCTTAGCACCTTTGGTTGATACGCAGACCCAAACGGTACCGGTACGTTTTTTGATTCGTGAGGCAGATGCGCTTAATATTGGACTCAAGGCAACCTTCATCTTGCGCACCGATAGCCCCTCTGTAAAAATTCCAAAAGTCTGGACGGTGATGCAGGGGAAAGAGCAGATCATTTTTATTAAAGGTGCCAAAGGCTTTGAAACAAAATCTTTGAAGGTCTCAAGTGAAGATGCGAGTAGTTATTACAGTAGTGATCTGAGTTTATTGGATGATAAGGTGGTGACAAGTGGAGTCGCTGCGCTCAAAGGGATGCTAGGAGAAGATGATGATTGATCGCATCATTGCGTTTTCACTTTCACAACGTCTTTTTGTAGGAATATTAGCGCTTGTAGTTTTTGGATTGGGAATACGTTCTTACACTGCACTCCCTATTGACGCCTTTCCTGATGTCTCACCGGTTCAGGTGAAGATGATTATGAAAGCCGATGGGATGACACCCGATGAGATTGAGTCACGCATCACCACACCGCTGGAGCTAGCGGTTTTAGGCATTCCCAATCAGAGTATGGTACGTTCGATCTCAAAATATGGGCTCTGTGATGTGACCATTGACTTTGAGGAAGGTACGGATATCTACTGGGCACGACAGCAGGTGAATGAACGTTTGAATGCGGTTCAAGAAGATCTGCCTGCAAGTGTGAGTGGTGGGTTAGCCCCGATTTCGACACCCTTAAGCGATATCTTAATGTTTACCATTGAATCGGACACATTAAGTTTGACAGAGAAACGTTCGCTACTTGATTGGGTAATCGCTCCAAAAATCCGTACGATTAGTGGTGTAGCAGACCTTAATGCCTTAGGGGGTAAGGTTAAAACTTATGAAGTGGTTCCCGATCTGGAGTTGATGCGCTCTCAAGGCATTACGCTAGAGATGTTAGTGCGTTCACTAGAACAGAATAATCTTAATGATGGAGCAGGACGTTTAAGCCAAGGTGTTGAGAGTATCTTGGTGCGTACGGTAGGTCGTATCAGTACGATGGAAGATATCAGCTCCATTCCCGTAACACGTAAAAACGGTAACGTCATCACTATCGGTGATCTGGCACGTATTGAGATCGGTTTTATCTCTCGTTCGGGTTTTGTGACAAAAGATGGTAAAGGGGAAGCGGTTCAGGGTTTAGTATTAGCCTTGAAAGGCGTGGATACAGAACAGGTACTTCGTGATGTCAAAGCCGAACTTGTTGGCATTGAAGCAAGTTTGCCAAAGGGAACCACCCTAGATGTCTTTTATGATCGTTCCACTCTGGTAACCTTAGCTACGGATACCGTTAAAAGTGTTCTGCTTGAAGCGATTATTATGATCGGTATTATTCTTCTGCTCTTTTTAGGTAACTTTGCTTCGGCATTTTCAGTAGCGATTATCTTACCTTTTGCCCTGTTGATGAGTTTTATTGCTATGAAGTATTTTGGTCTGAGTGCGAATTTGATGAGCCTTGGAGGTTTGGCTATCGCTATCGGGATGTTAGTCGATTCTGCTGTGGTTATGGTAGAGCACATTGTTGCCGAATTAGCAGCAAAAGAGGCGAAAACCCGCAGTAAGATGGAGACGATTTTACGCGCAGCAAAAGAAGTAGCCCCGTCAATCGTAACAGGTGTTTTAATTATTGTTATCGTTTTTTTACCGCTTTTAACCCTTGAAGGCTTAGAGGGAAAACTCTTTAAACCGGTCGCACTGAGTATCGTTTTTGCACTGGTGAGTTCGCTGATATTAGCACTCACATTTATCCCGATGGTGAGTACATTTTTACTTAATATTAAAGAGGAGAAAGACTCTTTTGTCGTGCGACATCTAAAGGCGATCTATCTTCCTCTCCTCACCTATTGTCTTGGGCATCAAAAACGTGTTTATGCTATGTTGTTTGTATTAATCATGGGGAGTGCTTACATGTATACCCAAATTGGTAAAACCTTTATGCCAACGATGGACGAGGGCAATACCATTATCGGGGTAGAGATGATTCCATCGATCAGTATTGAAGAGAGTAAAAACCTTAATCTTAAAGTCCAAGAGGTACTACTTCGTGAAGTGAGTGAGATCGAGTCGATCATTGCCCGTACCGGGAGTGATGAATTAGGACTCGATCCAATGGGACTCAATGATACGGATACCTTTTTAGTGTTAAAGCCCCAAAATGAGTGGCGCCATAGTGATAAAGAGTGGGTCTTAAATGAGATGAGGGCTGTTTTGGATGATTTTCCAGGAATTGAGTACGGTTTTACCCAGCCTATCGAGATGCGGGTTTCTGAAATGCTTACAGGGGCACGTGGTGATCTGGCGGTAAGTGTATTTGGATCCGATGCCGCAGTACTTGAAAAGATTGCCCAGAAAGTGAAAAAAGTTCTTGAAGCCACTACGGGGAGTATTGATGTCTATAAGCCAGCAAATGAAGGGGTGCATTATCTTCAGATCGCTTACAAACAAAAGGCATTAGGACTCTATGGTGTCGATCAAAATGAGATTGCACTCTTTTTAAAAACGCTTGTGACGGGAACCCGTGTGGGTATTGTACAAGAGAATTTACGTCGTATTGACCTAGTGGTAAAGGCGGACACGCCCTATCAGCAGTCGCTCTCTAAGATAGAAGATCTCTTTTATACCCTTGAAGATGGCAGTAGTATCCCTATGAGTGAACTGGTAGACATTGAATTGGTTGAGGGGCCTGTTTTAATCGAGCATGAAAAAGGGATGCGAAAAAGTGTGGTACAAAGCAGTGTTGAGGGTCGTGATTTGGTTGGTTTTGTAGATGAGATCAGAACGGCTATCGAATCAAGTGTTGAGATGCCATCAGGGTATTATGTGGAGTATGGGGGTGAATTTAAAAATCAGCAACGCGCCTCAGAACGTCTGATGTTGATTATCCCTATTTCGATATTTTTTATTTTCATCTTACTGTTCATGTCATTTCAATCGATCAAGCAAGC
>JAYEGP010000024.1:3014-6171 GCA_034659135.1 Campylobacterota bacterium | reverse complement strand
CTTGAAATAGTCACGGCCTCTTTTGTGCTTTTCTGGTTTGGTATCGGTTTTTTACTGGTTGCAGGAGTCAGTTACATGTATAACTTTGAAGAGGGTATGGTACAGCTTGCCTGGGCTTTTTCCATTGGGGCTATTTTAATGTATCTGCTTCGGGCAAAATTTGTACAGTATGTGATGGCTTCCAAAGAGAAACATGTGGATGCTTTAGAGGGTGAAGGCGAAGGTGTTATTGAAAATGGAAAGGTCTTTTTTCGTGGTACCTACTGGGATGCGGATGTGAGTGAGTTTAATGAAGGAGATCGTGTTACTGTTGTGAAAATTGATCACGGTAGAGTGATCTTAAAAATGGAAACGTAAGACTAAGTATGATATATTAGCGTAGATTCGAACATACTTAGGAAGATGTTATATGAATAATGAAAATACATTTTTAAAGATCATAGCATACACCCCTTTAGTAATAATTCCCTTGCTGGTGGGTATTCTTTCGTTTGCTTACATCAATTCTTATAACGCTAGTTTCAAAAAAAACTTATCATCTATTAAAGAGAACATCTATAATCTTGAAAAAAAGGCACTAAAAACAAAAGTAGATAATGCCAGTGATATCATTGTTTACCGTCAATCTGTGATTAAAAAAGAGTTAGAAGATCGTGTAAAAAACAGAGTGCTTCAAGCCCATAAAATTGCCAAATATATCTATGAAAACAGTAAAGACAAGAGGCTAGAAGCAGAGATAAAGAATGATATTGTAACTGCCCTAAAGCCATTTCTTTGGAATAATGGAGAAAGTTTTATATGGATTATTGACTATGATGGAGTAATGCAATTAGCTCCTGATTATTTAAAACATTTAACACATACCTCGATACTAAACTTACAAGATGCCACGGGTCGATATGTGATTAAAGAAGAGATAGAGATATGTAAAAATAAGGGTGAGGGCTTTTTATGGGATACGTTTACTAAACCTAATGCAGATACAGATAAACAGTATGAACAAGTAGCATTTGTTAAAGCTTTAGGTCAATATAACTGGTACTTAGGCTCTTCAGAATATCTCGATACCGCAACAAAAAGCTCAAATAAAAAACTAATTGAGAGCTTAAGAAATATAGACATAGTCGATAATAACTACCTTTTTATGGTTGACACAGATGGTAAGATACTTATAAATAAAACTATCCCTGAGTATCTTGGGAAAAATATCAGAGAGATTGATCATAATCTTACAATATCCACAGTAAAAAATTTTATATCTTCTATGCAGGATAAAGAGAGTACTTATCTTACCTATAAATGGTTAAGCACTGCAACAAACAGTATCGAAGATAAACACGCTTACATTAGAAAAATACCAAATACTAATTGGATTCTAGGAAGTGGATTCTATTTTTCTGAAGTTGAGAAACATATCCTAAAAAAGACGCTAAATATTAACGATGGTGTTTCTAGTTCTAAAACAATACTCGCTATTCTTCTGTTTTCGATCCTAGTCTCTTTTTTAGTGGCACTGTTAATTAGTCGAAAACTAAAAGAAAAATTTTCGGACTATAAAAAAACAATTGACAAAAGAGGTTTAGAGTTAGAAGAGCTTAATAGTTCACTTGAGAAAAAAGTGGCGCAAAGAACTGAGCAACTTAAAGAGCTTGCTATAAAAGATGAACTCACAAAACTCTATAATAGAAAATATTACAATGAAAAAATCGAATCCTTTATCTCTTTGTACAATAGATATAATACTCCATTCTCAGTGATTATGTATGATATAGATGACTTTAAACAGATCAATGATACCTACGGTCATAAACCAGGAGACACTGTTTTAATAGAGATGAGTGAGCGTATTCAATCGATAATTAGAAAAGATGACATTCTTTGTAGAGTTGGTGGTGAAGAGTTTATTATTTTAGTCCACAAAGCTACAATTGATAACTCTTTTGCATTAGCAGAAAAAATAAGACAGACTATAGAAGAGTCTGAAATGATTCAAGCTCAAAAAATCACGATAAGCATAGGTGTGACTGAAGTCAAAGAGGGTGATACTGAAGACAGTATTTTTCAAAGAGTTGATGGTCTGCTCTATTACTCTAAAGCACATGGTAAAAACAGAGTTTCAACAAAGACAATAGGTGATCTCTCCTATAGTTATTATATTGACGATGAGGCTAGCATATTATATGAAAGAATCCAAGGGACTTATATGAATCTCAATGCTTTTGTCAATACCTTAATGGATGAAGCGTATATGATAAGGTATTTAGAGTGTGAGAACATCATTACTGACTTTACAGACCTTGAGATGAATTTTGAACATTATCAACATGAAGTTTTAGAGTTGTTTGAACAGTATAAACACTTTTATGTAAAACATCAAAAAGCACATTTAAAAAATAAAAAATCTGCTTCATTAATCTATAAATTTGACAATGTAGATTCCGTTGAACCTTTTAGAACTCTCCAGCGCAGTTATGGTGTCGAGACACAAAACTTCAAAAAGATTAATGAGATCAGTCAGTTTATAGGTCGTGATGTACAAAAATATTTTAATATGGCAGACAGTGAATTAACGGTTCATGAATAATTGTGTGTTTTACATGTAATGCTCTTACATGTAAAGGATTTAAAGATCCTTAGCGTTACGAAATTCTGCGATTTCTGTATCAACCATCTCATCTATCATCAGTCGGTAAAGATCTTCAATGAGGTTTGGTGATAGGTTAAGTTCAAGTGCTTTGGAGCGCGCGGTTTGAATAACATCATCAATTCGATCGTCAGCTTTAACCTCTTCGATACTCTCTTTAAAACTTGCGGCTTGTCTGATATAACTGTTTCGTTTGGCAATGAGTTCTACGATTTGGTTGTCTAAGATATCGATAGCGTCACGTACCTCTTCAAGGCTATTACATTTTGGGGTCTGCATAAAAGCTCCTTTAGGGCATCTCTAAAAACCCTAGTATTATTTTGGATATTATAACACCAACTTTGCTATAATCGCGTTATATTACATGTAAAGTGAAGAAATGGACGTTAGAGAAGCCTTTTTAGAATATTTTCAATCTAAACAACACACGGTTATTGAGAGTGCACCACTGGTGCCAGATGATGCCACCTTACTGTTTAACAATGCGGGTATGGTGCCTTTTAAGTCAATTTT
>JAYEGP010000024.1:0-2914 GCA_034659135.1 Campylobacterota bacterium | reverse complement strand
CCAAAACCCTCTATCGATACAGGTATGGGACTCGAACGTGTTGTTGCTATTAAAGAGGGTGCTTTAAGTAATTATGGCTCATCACTTTTCATGCCAATTATCAATAAAGTTGAGACTCTAATTGGAAAAGAGTACCGCTATGAAAGCGGTGCTTCGTATCGTGTTATTGCCGATCATATTCGCACCGCGACATTTTTATTGGCTCAAGGGGTAAACTTCTCTAATGAAGGTCGTGGTTATGTCCTTCGTCGTATTTTACGTCGTGCAGTGCGTCACGGTTACTTGCTAGGTTTTAAAGAGCCATTTATGCATAAGCTTGTGGATGTGGTTGTGCAATTGATGGCGGTGACCTATCCCTACTTAGAGACTAAAAAAGCGATTGTGAGCGAGCTTATTGAACTTGAAGAGAAGAGCTTTTACCGAACAATCGCTTCGGGTATTGCACTGTTTAATGATGAACTTGCTAATACGACTGATGTCTTTAGTGGTGAGGCCGCTTTTAAACTTTATGATACCTACGGTTTCCCACTTGACCTTACTGAAGATATGCTACGAGAAAAAGGTCTCACCTTAGACGCAGCTACCTTTGATACGTTGATGAGTGCGCAACGTCAACGTGCTAAAGCGGCATGGAAAGGCAGTGGCGACGCGGCAGTTTCGGGTGATTTTAAAGTACTTTTGGAACAACATGGCGAAAATGAGTTTGTTGGTTATAACAGCTTACAATCCGATGGAAAAATTTTGGCACTTTTAAGTGAAGATTTTGGCATCATAGAAGCCTTACATGTAGAACAAAAAGGATGGATTCTTTTAGACCAAACACCTTTTTACGCTGAAAGTGGTGGACAGATTGGTGATAGAGGTGCGATACTTGATCGTGGGGAAGTTTTAGATACACGTAAATTTCACGGCTTAAATCTTTCTCATATTAAGGCAACAGAGACGCTTTATGTCAATGAACAGATTCAAGCGAAAGTGGATACCTCACGGTTAGAGATTGCAAAACATCACTCAGCAACGCATCTACTTCATGGCGCACTCTATGATATTTTGGGTGAGCATATCTCTCAAGCGGGTTCTCTTGTTGAAGTTAATCGTCTGCGTTTTGACTTTTCACATCCCAAGGCGATGAGTGAAGCGGAGATCGCTGAGGTCGAAGAACAGGTCAATTTTGAGATTGCACGCGGTATTGCGGGTAAGACCGAAGAGATGAGTATTGAAGATGCTAAAAATAGTGGCGCTAAAGCGCAGTTTGGTGAAAAATATGGCGACAGGGTGCGTGTCGTTAGTTTTGGCGAAGCTTCTGTCGAATTTTGTGGCGGAATTCATGTAGAAAATTCGGCAAATATCGGCTCATTCATCATTACAAAAGAGAGTGGTGTGAGTGCGGGTGTACGCCGTATTGAAGCGGTGTGCGGTAATGCCGCTTATAACTACTTTAAAGCACAACGTCATACCCTCTTAAGTGTCGAAGAATCTGTCAAAAACCGTGATGTCCTTGCTGGAATCGATCGTCTTAAAGAGCAGGTAAAAACGCTTAAAACAGAACTGAGTGAAGCTCAAAGTGCCAGTAAAGAAGAGTTAGAAGTGACTACTATCAATGGTGTTAATGTGGTCATTGAAGAGATTCAAAATGGCGATATTAAAGAGCGTATTGATGAGCTTAAAAATTCTAATGACTCTCTGGCTGCAATGCTTTTTCAAGTCAAAGGCGAAAAAGTTCTTTTAGCTGCTGGTGTTAAAGAGGCCAATGTCAAAGCGGGTGACTGGATCAAAAAAATTGCTCCAATTCTTGGTGGCGGTGGGGGCGGCCGTCCTGATTTTGCTCAAGCAGGCGGTAAAGATATCACAAAACTTCCTGAGGCGAAAGAAGAAGCTTTGAGTTTTGTTACAGAGGCACTCTCTTAATGACAGAGTTTTTTTCCCAGTATAGAGATATCATTGTTTTCTTACATGTAATCTCTGCCGTTGTGTGGGTGGGTGGTATGATTGCGATGCGTTTCGCGGCGCATTACTCGTTTGTAGAGCTTGAGCCACCGTTGCGTCTGGAACGTACCGCACATGCTTTGAAAAATCTTTTTAATATTGTGCTTCCTTTTGTTGCTATTTTGTTAGTAACTGCTCTTATTATGGCGATTGGACTTGGACTGCATCACGGCGAGGCGAAGACCATTGCCTTTGTAAAAGAAGGCATCTGGAGTATCATGGCATTAAATCTTGGTGCTATGATATTGCGACGTAATAAGGCGCAAAAATTGATAGATGTCGGTGAATATGCACAGGCAAAGCTTCTTTTAGGACGTATTGGAGGGGCTATGGTTCCTGTTAATATTGTCTTAGGCATTATCGCTATCTTCTTAGGCGTAACTCTTAGCTAAATGTTACGTCTCTGCTCCGCTTCTGAGTCACGCGCCCTTATCTTAAAAAATGCCGGTCTTGATTTTATCCAGAGTCCGGTAGATTTTGATGAAGAACAGATCGTAGCAGACTCCCCTAAAAACTTTGTATACCAAGCCACAATGGGAAAATATCTAGAGGCTTTGCAAGAGTACGGTTATGATGCGATGCCGCTTCTTGTTGCTGATACTGTTGTGACAGCGCACAATCAGATTCTTCGCAAGGCACGATGTGTAGATGATGCACGCAATATCTTGATGTCTCAAAGCGGCTCTAAGACTTCGATTATTAGTTGTATGATCTATCAATCTACGAAAATGAAACTCATTGATATCTCCAGTACCGACTATATTTTCTCTGAGTTTGATAGGGATGATCTGGAGCGTTATCTTGATTCAGGAGCGTGGCGAGGCAAGGCAGGAGGCTGTATGGTAGAAGGTTTTTGTAAACCTTATATCAAAGAGGTCAAGGGTTTTGAGAGTTGTGCTATGGGGCTCAGTGTGGAAAATTTAAAAGC
>JAYEGP010000023.1:0-6195 GCA_034659135.1 Campylobacterota bacterium | reverse complement strand
GTGAAATATGTATTAATGAACTTTGCACATTGGATATAGGTAGAGTTAATATAGGTACATTGTTAACTTCATTACTTGTGGAAGAGCTAAACGAGGTCGAAACAAAACTTTTAAAACATTTAGGAATGTAAAAATATTACTCCATATCACTAACACATCGGACATAAGAGCGATTTTTATTTGAGCTGGTTGCAATGGAGCCAAATTTAAATCCAACAACATAAGACTCGTTCTCATTAAATTCATCTTCACTCCAGTAATAGCGATGCATCATCATACCAAAGAGGTGGGTATTTACAGTGGGACGTGTTCGTGAATAATCAACGATACCATAAAGCTCATCAAGACTAGGAAGACGCCACTCTCGCTTAAGATAGCTTTGAGCTTCACAAAACTCGATAGCCTTTTCATGGGTATAACGTTTTTTCTTATTACTAGCATCAAGTGTCATCCAGATGATGTCGTTATCAGCGTCAATAACGCCATAAGGTCCTTTTTTAAAATTATACCTAATATCGGGGAGCGGATTATCGCTGCAGATAACACCGACCTTTTTTTGTAGCGGTGTCACGCTAATGTCACCATCTTGAAGATAAAAGCTGTACCCTTTGGTTGTACCCTCAGGTGAAATTCCTTCACCCTCAGAACCCGTACTTGTGATTGCGATACCATCTTTTAGTGTATTTATAGCCCAAAAACTCTCATTTTTACTAAAGATATCAGTTCGTCCTTTTAAGGTATAAAGCTCTTGTATCGTTAAAAGACGCCATGGTCCGCCATCGAGCATTTTACACTCTTGTTTCGCATTTTCATAACTTGCGCTTCGATTAGGAATTTCATAAAGTTCAGAGAGCAGTGAGAGGGGTAAAAGAAATAAAATTAAGAGTTTAGACATGATTATCACTTTTTTATCACAATTATATCGAATAAGATTTTTTAATGATTTAGATATTAGATTTTTTGAAGGAAAATATGTTTCTTTGTATCAAAATGAAGCACTTTGAAACCATGTTTCTGCGCTAATACTTCAAAGGTGTGCGGTGTGAAAAAGCAGATATGTGTGGGATCTTTTCGGTACCACCACTGTAAAAATTCTTTTTCATTGTTGGAGTGAAACTGTGTCATGATAGCGAGATAGCCTTTGGGCTGTAAATGCTGATGAAAAAACTGCATGATGGCATTGGGCGTATCAATATGTTCTAAGACTTCCGTGCTAGATATGAGATCATAGCGCTGGCTTTCATAGACTTTTTCAGGGAAGAAAAACTTGTCATACTTGCTTACATGTAAGCCTTGTTGCTCTAAAAGTGTAGCCAGAACGGGTCCTGGTCCACAACCAAACTCTAGTACCGTTTTGATCTCTTTTATGTAGGGCTTGAATGTTGCATCCATAAAAGATTCAAACATTTCAACATATCCGGGAGACTCAAAGCTGTTATTGTGGTTTTGATAGACGCGAATCTCTTGGTCATCTTCGAGGTAGTGCTTGGGGTCCTTAAAGAAGAACTCACATGCCTTGCAGTGGTAAAAATCCCACTGCATCTGGGTGTCAAAATAGTGTTGTGTTGGTTGATTGCAGATTTTACACAGCATTTAAAGCTATTTAATCGCTTTCCAAAAAATACCTAATTTAGAGTTTTCAGAGAGATACCAAGTCACACCCGTATGAATGTTACTCATATAGATCATCTTAA
This sequence comes from Campylobacterota bacterium, assembly GCA_034659135.1. Classification (GTDB taxonomy): domain Bacteria; phylum Campylobacterota; class Campylobacteria; order Campylobacterales; family Sulfurimonadaceae; genus S010-53. The sequence continues at coordinate 4,501 of JAYEGP010000023.1, read as the reverse complement.
CATTAAGTCCTGATGTAAACACCTGATAGTTAACACGTTGAGGCTGTTGTATGTCTTCAGCATGTTTTTCGCGTTTGAGCTTTAACCAGATAGGACCTCGATTTCCTTCTATCATACGAGAGACGGAACCCGTGAATTTGTCAAGCCTAAAGGTCATGTCGGCACTTGCCTCGGATTGGATAATACTAAAGCGTGAATTATCGGGTACTGCAGTGAGTTGGTTACTATGGCTCTCTTTGGCGATAAGGGCGGTGTTTATAAGTAAAAGTAAAATAATGAGTCCGTGTTTCATGTGGGTACTAATCTCCTATGATGTTTAAAAGAAGTCTAGCACAAAATTCGCTAAAATACAGAACTTATTTGAAAGAGCCTTATGACCCAGATCCAATATTTAGAATCTATAACAAAACTTAATCTTTATGCCCATCACTATTATGTACTTGATGATCCCATAACAACAGATGAGGTGTATGACACACTGTATCATGAGGTCTTAGCGTATGAGACTAAACATCCTGAAAAACTCGCCTCTGATTCACCTACACAACGCGTTGGCGGTGTGATTCGTGAGGGTTTTGAGAAGGCATCACATCTGAGTCGTATGTGGTCATTAGAAGATATCTTTGATTTTGAAGAATTAAAAAAATGGATAGAAAAATCTGCTAAGCTCACTGAAAATATGAGTTTTTATTGTGAGCCTAAATACGACGGCGCAAGTCTTAATCTCATCTATGACAAAGGCAATTTACTCCAAGCCATTACCCGTGGTGATGGAAGCATCGGTGAAGAGATTACGCAAAATGCTAAGACGATTCGCTCCATTCCTCTGTGTATTGATTATCAAGACCGCATTGAGATTCGTGGTGAAGTGGTTATTTTTAAAGATGAGTTTGAAGCGATTAATCGTGATCGTAGCGATAAAGGTGAAGCGCTTTTTGCTAATCCACGTAATGCGGCGGCAGGTTCACTGCGACAGCTTGACTCTTCCATAACAGCTGCGCGAAACCTTGTCTTCTTACCTTATGGAATCGGTGAAAACAGCTTAGAAGAGAACTTACTGCATAAACGCATGGATTTTATCTATTCACTCGGCTTTAGAGTACCACCAATGCGCCTTACATGTAAAGAGGATCTGGAGATAGAGAAATTTTATCAAGAGATGGTGCGTGCGCGTGATGCGTTTGAGATGATGCTTGATGGCATGGTCATTAAAATTGATTCGGTTGAGTCTCAAGATGAGATGGGTTACACCGTTAAAAATCCACGCTGGGCCGTGGCCTATAAATTTCCTGCTGTTGAAAAAGTGACGAAGGTTAAAGAGATCATCATGCAAGTAGGGCGTAGTGGGGTGGTAACTCCTGTAGCCATTGTTGAACCCACTCCTATTGAAGGTGTTATTGTAGAGAGGGCGACACTTCATAATTTTGATGAGATCGATCGTAAAGATATTCGCATCGGTGATCGTGTCATTATCTTACGAAGTGGTGATGTGATTCCTAAGATCATAAAAGTGTTAGCGCATGAACGCGACGGGTCTCAAAAAGAGACATTGCGACCTACAAGCTGTCCTGTTTGTAATTCTGAACTTTTAGATGAGGGTGCGTTGATTAAGTGTCAAAACCTAGAGTGTGAGGCGAGGGTGGTAAATGCCATTATCTATTTTGCTTCTAAACCTTGTCTTAATATTGATGGATTGGGTGATAAGATCGTTGAGACCTTACATAAAGAGGGCTTGGTTAAAAGTGTCAAGGATCTTTTTTCTTTAGAACTTTATCAACTTTTAGCACTAGAGGGCTTTAAAGAGAAGAAGAGCCAAAACCTTTTAAAAGCGATAGAAGATGCAAAAGGGTGTGATTGTTGGCGTTTCATGAATGGCTTAGGTATTGAGCATATTGGTGAGGTGGCATCAAAGTCGCTGTGTGATCGTTTTGGCTTACATGTAAGCGAGGCACGCAAAGAAGACCTTGTCGCTATTGATGGCTTTGGTGAAGAGATGGCAGAGTCTTTGATGGAGTTTATTCGTGTCAATCGTGAGAGTATGAATGCCTTGCAGAGTATTATCAACCCTAAAGCTCCTGAGTTTAAAAAAGAGGCGGCTGAAAATCCATTTAAAGATAAGACTGTGGTCTTGACAGGAAGCATGAGCGAACCGCGAGGCACGATTAAAGTGATGCTTGAGTCTTTAGGAGCTAAAGTTTCTGGTTCGGTGTCTAAAAAGAGTGATTTCGTCATTTATGGTGAGGATGCCGGTGGTAAGTATGATAAAGCGATCAGCTTAGGGGTTAAAACACTCACTGAAACTGAGATGCGAGAGATGCTCTCATGAAAACGCTTTTAACACTTCTGCTCTTACTCAGCTCACTCTATGCGCAACGATCCGGTGCCTATGTTGGAGCAGGGTATGGGTATGGAATGTATGATAGTGATGATCGACTTAGCCAAGAGATAAATAGTGCTTCGAATGGAACGTTTAGATTGACTCTTGGTGCTTATATTAATGAAAACTTCTCTCTTGAACTCGACTATAGTATCTATAACAAGTTTGATGGTTTTTATGAAGATGCGAAGGTGCAAGAGTCATTTTCCATTGTCGGCGTCTCTGTGTTGCCGCATTATCCTTTTTATGATGACACCTTTGATCTGTATGGCAAACTTGGTGCGGGACAGATATTTTGGAATGAAACGGGTGAACACAGGAATAATGACGCTGCAGGTGCTTATATTTTAGGTATTGGTCTGGGCTACCGCATGCAATCGGATTATCTGTTGAAAATCGGTTATGATCTCACGAGCTTTGGACTCGATGATACCTTGGAAAATAAAAATTATGAGATGCGTTTAGATCTTTTCTATATGGCGTTTGAGGTGAAGTTTTGAGATTGGATCACTATTTGGTAGAACAAGGTCTCGTCGAAAGTCGTAATAAGGCGCAGCAACTTATCAAAGACAAAAAGGTCGTTGTCAATGATAGGGTCATTACTAAGAGTGCTTTTAAGATTGATGGCGAAGTGATTCAAGTGCTAGGCGATGATCTCTATGTCAGTCGTGCTGCACTGAAACTAAAATCATTTTTACCCCTGCTTCCCTTTACATGTAAGGATATGAATGCACTTGATATCGGTTCAAGTACAGGAGGCTTTAGTGAGGTTTTACTTGAAGAGGGAGTCTTACATGTAGATGCTGTTGATGTTGGACGTGATCAGTTACATAGTAAGCTTAGAGACGATGCTAGAGTAAGTTCGTATGAACAGACGGATATTCGTGAGTTTAAAAGTGATAAGCACTATGATATTGTGACGAGTGATGTCTCATTTATCTCACTCACTCACATTTTAGATGATGTGGATCGCTTGGCTGCCATGTGGATAGTTTTGCTGTTTAAACCACAGTTTGAAGTAGGGCGTGAAGCAAAGCGTGACAATCATGGTGTAGTTAAAGACGATAAAGCTATCGGTAAGGCGATGTTACAATTTGAAGACAGTTGTAGTATTAAGGGCTGGGAGCTTATCACTAAAGAAGAGGCACATATTAGAGGAAAAGAGGGAAATATTGAGTACTGTTACTGTTACAAACGAAATTGAAGCTATTGCTATAGGTGGGTTTGATGGAATGCATATTGGGCATCAACATCTTTTTGCTGCCTTGGGTGATAAGGGAGGCATTGTTGTCATTGAAACGGGTTATGCCAACTTAACACCATCACGAGAACGTGAGCGCTTTAGTACCCATCCTATCTTCTATTATCCTCTTGAGAGTATTCGTCACCTTGATGGGGTGGATTTTATAGCGATGTTAAAGGCAGATTTTCCAAAACTCAATAAGATCGTAGTCGGTTATGATTTTCATTTTGGAAGAGATCGTCAAAGTTCTCATACTGATTTAACAGAACTTTTCGATGGTGAGGTACTGGTTATCGATGAGGTGCTGGTACATAATGACTCGGTACATTCTCATAAAATACGTGCAAAATTACAACTCTCAGATATTAGTGGTGCCAATACTTTTTTAGGGCATAACTACACCATTTATGGTAATGTCATCAAAGGACAAGGCATTGGAAAAAAAGAGCTGGTCGCCACCATAAACTTACATGTAGAGAATTTTTTACTTCCAAAAGAGGGGGTTTATGCGACATTAACACGTATTGACGATGAAGAACATTATCATCCCTCAGTCTCATTTATAGGACATCGTATGAGTACTGATGGAAGTTTTGCAGTAGAGACACATATCTTAGATGGTGAGCTTACATGTAAAGATAGCGCTTCAATCAGTTTTTTAGGTTTTATACGCCTTAATGAGACGTTTAGCTCTTTAAGTGCATTAAAGTCAGCCATTGAATCTGATATCGAAATGGCACATAAAATTATTAGAAAAGTTTCATTGTAAATCTAAGATTGGAGACCGTTCAGAGTTTTGTGTCAGTAACCGATAGTCATTAAAATTATATCATAGTTCGTAATTGTGCTATGTTTTAAGAAAGTTCAACAAACTACAGATT
>JAYEGP010000022.1:0-6243 GCA_034659135.1 Campylobacterota bacterium | reverse complement strand
ACGACTGCGACAACGATCAAACAGCTCTTCATAATACTGTTCGCCCTTATTGGTTTCAACACGAGCACTTTTAGAGGTAAATAGTTTTTTTACCGCTTCAACACGTTCTGCCATAACACGCTCCTTATTAAATGAATAATCATTCAGTAATACTAGCTGTCCATTACTTAAACAAATATAACAGAGCTTAAAGAATTCACAAATTTATTATTTCTTATATATTTTTAGGACTAGTACTTCATTCTATGGGCAGTAAGGCACTAGTGCGTGGTGCAGACCGAACAGACATCAAAACTTTTAAAGATAAGCGAGGCTTCATTTTCACTTCGTGATCCTATCATCGCTTTTTGGGCAACCCCAAGCTTATCGCGTTTTGAGCTACCAAGATTCCATTGCGTTGGAGTAATAATCTTATATGCGTGAATTTGGCCATCAAATAATCTTACTTTATGTATGAGTGAACCTCGTGGTGCTTCAACAACACCTATCCCCTCAGAACTTATCGTCTGTATGTTTTGTGGCGGTTTTATAAAAGAAGGCTCATGCAGATCAAGCTCATGTAAAAGAGTCTTGACATGGTAAAGCAGTTGCGGTATCTCAAAGACACGTGCCATAACCCGACTGTACGTGCTATCTTTAAAACGACGGTGCATGTTTTTTATGAGTCCGATATCGGCACTCATCGCGCGGGCTAGAGGACCAGCCTCATGAAATGCATTACGGTAAAGAGCATTTTTTGCAAAGCTCTTCTCATAAGGAGAGAAAGCATCTTCGAGTGAAACATGATTTGGGTTTGAAGCATATTTTTTAGTCTTTGTCATTTTTGATGGACGCGAAAAGCTATGATCACCCATGACGATAAAACGATCATAAGCATGACCACGATGGTGCATATCCGCTTTTATTAAGAGCTTTTCAAGATTTGAGATATCGCTCTGAAGTGTATTGAAATCCTTACATGTACTCAATGAGAGTGCTGTATCTAAATTGACACCCATAGACTCTCTTTCAAAAAATTGGATAAGTTCATCCATAATGCCTTCTATACGCATCAACTCCATATGGCTAGGATCAGCAGTAATACCTCCGGGAATCATATAAGACGAGTGAGGCCACTGTCCACTAAAAAGAGCTAAGGCTCTGTTAGCAATAGACGCCCCATAGGCACCTTTAAGCTTCAAGCTATCTGGCATCGGTACATGTAAAAGCTTTGAGAGTTCAGGATAGATGACGAGATAGAACCATTTAAAGTGGTTTTGTATGAGTTCTAAAATAAGCGTGATCTCACGAATTTTTTCTGCTTTTGGCGAGAGTTCCAGATTGAGCCCCGCATTTTTATAAGCATCTTCTAAAGCCCGTACGGTGGCAAGAAGATGAGAGTGTCCGCAGATACCACAAACCCGTGGTGTAATGACTAATGCATCAAGAGCATTCTTAGCCTCTAACATCTTCTCCATAGCTCGAAAATGAGCAAAACTGATACTCACAAAATCAACCTTACCTGCTTTCATCTCCATAGTAAGGGAGGCTTCGCCCTCAATCTGCTCTATCAGTTTTTTAGTGATCATCGATAAGCCTCTCTTCAAGACGTCTGATTTTAAAAGTCTTTGCAATGCCCGCTACCGTCAGATAGGTACGCTTTGAGATACCCAGAGGAACATCAAGAGGTACGGACATATTCGTCTTCGTTGTAAACATTTCGCTTCGTGGAAAATCAGGTTCGGTACATCCAAAGCAAGGTGTCCCTACCCGTGTTTTGGAACTGACATCATTCCAGAGAATCTTATTACAGGATGCGTGAGTCATCGGACCACGACAACCCTGATCATAATAGAGGCATCCCTCTTTCAAACCAAACGCTTTGGCATCGACTTTCCATTCAAAATATTCATTTCGGGTACAGCCATGATGGGCTAGATAGGAGTAAAGCTCCTGCGGCCGAAGCAGATCATCTAGTAAAATTTCTCTTTTATGTAAAAGCATACGGAGGGTAAATCCCAACCATTCGGGATGAATTGGGCACCCAGAGAGATTGATCACGCTGTTTTGAATCGGGCCGGTTCGTGCATCACCATTAAAAGCCAGACCGCTATTACGCTCAGGTGAAACCGATTGGAACATACCTCCAAAACTGGCACAACTTCCTACGGCAATAACAGAAGACGCATGGTTTGAATAATGTGCGACAAGGGTTTCAAGCCTTACATCAGCACGTAACATCTTTGGATCATACGTTCCCTCAAAAATTAAAATGTCGCATTCATCTTTACATGTAACCATAGTTTCAAGAGTTTGCGTACACGGCAAGATAGGATGATAGAGAAATTCAAAGGCGTCAAAAAGTTCACGAAGTTGAGGATGGTTTAAAAAAGAGTGGGTGTTACCGTTACATGTAAGGCCCTGAAGCCAAAGAATTTTAGGCTTACTCATAAAGCCTCAAGGCATTATAGATATTTTCACTAATAGTGCTCTCGTAGGATTCTAAAGAATCAGGCAATACCGCTTCACCAAAGAGAAAGACCATACCACCAAGATAGCCCATGAAGAGTCCAAATGCCGCAAAAAAGTCCTGATCTTTGAGATCACCTTTTTGGACACCATCATCAAAAAAGATCATCAGCTCCGTAACAAAAGAACTCACGCAGATCATGCCACTGCACTCTTTAGTAAAGATCTCACGGTTGGAGAGATAGACACGTAAAAAATACTCAATTGTCTCGGGACGCTCTGTTGCCAGTGTGAAGTACATATGCGTAATCTTTTCGATCTTCTCTTTTGTCGTGACATCCATCTCATTGATCTGACGCAGTTCGTGACCTATAATTTCTGAAATATAGACGATAAGCTCTTTAGCCAAGGCCTCTTTGGAAGTGAAGTAGTTATACATATTGCCAACACTCATGCCTACTTTGTTGGCGATATCAGGAATGGTCGTGGCATAAAACCCTTCACTGGAAAAAAGCTTTAATGCTTTTTGCATAATAGAGATTTTACGTTCTTCTCTGCTAAGTCGTGCCACTGTTTCTCCTCTCTTTGCACTGAATAGTCATATTATAGCTAAGGAATCAAAATTAAATAAAACATAAATCTTAGCGTACTCTTTTAGCCCTAGTCAAACGATTTTAATCGTCGCGTAGCTAAGGCTATGCTCCTCATAAAATAGTGTGACTAGAACTAAAATAGCAATCCCTAAGATTTACATTTTATTCAATTCTGATTCCTAAAGACTTCAATTCACTTTCAATTTCTATCATGACCCACCATCTTAACCACTCTTTTATCTTTATAGAATAAAATGCGCATCATTTAAAAGGCTGCTCATGACATTTGAAATCACCCCCGGACAATTTGGGGTTCGTCCTCCTGTTACCAAACCTCATCCTGATTTTTACCTCCAAATTGGAGAAGCGCGTTTTCGTAAACTTGTTGATGATCATTATGAGTTAATTCGTCCGAGTGATATTAGCGCTCTCTTTCCTGTCCATAATGAGGAAGCGTTCGAAATGGCTAAAAAACATGCCGCTGATTTTTTTATTCAGATCTGTGGGGGACCTGCTTACTTTAACCAATCACGAGGTGCGCCAAAAATGGTCGGTCGCCATGCCCCTTTTCGGATTGATGCGCATGCACGTTTGCGATGGTTAGAGTTTTATGCAGAACTTCTACCAGCGCTTGAAGCTGAGGGGGTAGCGGTAGAACATATTGACTCTTTTTGGAACTATATAGATATCTTCTCTATCTGGATGGTGAATACTCCAGACTAATCTTCTTTACATGTAAGAATTTCTTACATGTAAAGCATCACAATAAAATCCTTTAGGAATATACTTTTTTTCATCTTCCGTATTTTGTTTCATTTGTTTATAACCTGAATATGATAGGTTTTCATTCACTTCTACAAATCTCCCCTAAATGCTCTATCCAAAATAGAAGCTTTTAGTGCTATAAGGCTGTTCATTTTCTCTTTTTGAACTGATTTGATTTTTTCCATTTTTTGAGAAATATCATCTATATAAGCAACTGTTTTTTCTTGTACTGTTAGTGAAATAAGTGGTACTTGAAATTCTTCTAACATACTTTTGGTAATAGCTTCTCTTGTCGCTCCACCAGAGGAACTAAATAATAAATCTGACTTTACAGATGGACTAATTAAATAGTAGTGTATAAAGCTTGGAATCATCTCATCTTTTAATCTTAAAATTGAAACATGCTGATTGACCCTTGCGGGTAAATAGTTTTTATCTACGATACAGCAACGAGCAACAGAGGCACCAGTAATATTTAATAGTACATCATTCTCTTGAATAGTTACATTATCAAGTTTTTTAGCTTGTTCTTCATCTATAAAAGCTAAACCTTTTTCTCTAAAACCATTATCATGCACATTCATACTTCTTATTAAACTTATACCCTCAGTTTTATAGGATTTTTGTCCACCTCTTGGAGTTGAACCACTTCCTATTTTTGTAGTGATACTTTGTAGTGATACTGTTTTATCAGTATCCAACTCTCCAAATACATCATTCAAAACACTTCCCATAAACAGTTCAGCTTCATCCATATTTTTTTGATGTAGGGCTATTGATCTATCTATTTTTTCAAAGAGTTTATCCAATTTTGGAACTATTCTTTGTTGTTCTGAAAGTGGTGGGAGTGGAATATTCATATCATTTATTTGTTGTGTGCTTAGATTTGGTTGTGCTGCACCTAAAGATTGAGCTAAGTTTTTTTCTATTTGTGTTGATAAGAAATAAAAAAGATAACTTCTTAAATCAGAATTTTTTATTCTGAATAATCCAACCCTTTGGTTTAAATATGATTCTTCATCATTATCATATAAGCCAATTTTTCCAGTTGTAGCACCACTCATTGCTAATAGTAAATCATTTCTTTTTATTTTGTAATTATCTAAACTTTTTGAATAATCATTTTTATTAAAATATACTACATCGCTTAGTAAAACTTTTTCTTTTTTAATGTTTTTAATTCTAACAATAGGTAGTCCACTATCAGTGAACAATTTGCTTTTAAATGCAAATCCATTTTGAAGTTTAGCAATATCTCCTAATTATTTCCACTCCCACCCATCAGGAAGTTCATACAACTCACTCATCATTTGCTCTCTTTGCAAACTCACAAACTTCATCATCAAAAAAAGACAATATTTCGTAAATCTCATCGTGAATTAAGTTATAATTATCTCTGTCTAAAACTTTTTCATAATGAAAAACTCTGTTTCTAAAATTTCTTATATGATTTAGTCTTTTGTATATAATCTCTCTATTTATTATTTGATCTTGTTTTGATGGTAAATTATTAAAAATCCTTTGTAGCTCTTTGGTTCTTAACTTTTTTGAATATGGTTTTTTAAATAAATTCACCCAAAAACCAAAAGATAGTTCAGCTATTATCTTTGATTTTATTATCTTTTCACCTCTTCTGAAAAGTATATTCTTAGCATCTTTAACTTTTCTAATACTATCATTGGTTAAAAAACTATCATCTTCAAACCAACTATAACCAATTATATCTGTAAGCAGTTCATCTATTGAGTTTTTAAGTGCTACTTCTAAAACAGACAAAGGTATATAAGAGCTTTTTGAATAAATCATATTTTGACTATAACTATTTAAATCACTATAGCTACTAAACCTATCGGCACTTATAAATTTATTTATTAAGCTTGTTTTCATATCAAACTACCTATAATTTCCATGTAATTCCCTCATAAGCCTATATACTAGAGATATAGCCGAGGGTATAATTTTATTAATCAACATTTTTACCAACTAATATTTTTTCAACCTCATCCATCAAACTATCTATCTCTTTGTTATTAGATTTTATATTTTTTACTAACTCCATTGGCGATCTATGCGCTATAACCTCATTATTGTTAGGATTCTTAGCTGATATATCAAAATCTTTTATATCGTTTACATGTACAACCCAAGAGTTATCTGTAAGCTCTCTTTTTTCCCATACATGTAAGAACTCTTTAAAGTGTTCATACTGAATAGGTTTGTTTTTTGTAAGTTTGTATGGAGGGTTAACTTCGTAGTAAAATATATCTGAGGTACTTCCGTTTCTATCAAAAAAGATTACATTTGTTTTAACACCACTATATGGTAAAAATATACCTGCGGGGAGACTAAGCACCGTATGTACATTAAATCGCTCTAAAAGCTCTTGTTTTACTGATTGAAAAGCGTTGTTTGTTTGAAACAATACACCCTCTGGAAT
>JAYEGP010000021.1:0-6244 GCA_034659135.1 Campylobacterota bacterium | reverse complement strand
TTAAAACAGTTACTGGATTTGAAGGTGGTAAAATTTATCCTGGTTATCGGTATCTTTTTCCTATAATCTTTGAAGGGGATCATCTGGGAAGTGTGGAGTTCTCTATCTCTTTTGAGGGTATTGAAGATAAGCTTAAAAGCCTTATGCCAGAGAGTAGTTTTCAACTTATGATGACAAAAGAGTCTACTATTGATCGTGTTTTTGAGTGGCATTATTCATTTTTTCAACAGTCTGATTGGCATGAAAATTACTTTGTTGAAGCACCAAGCCTATCCTCTGTAAATCAAGATATTGAAGCAAACAGTAGGATACAGCTTCTTTTAAAGCAGGTTAAAGAGAGCCCTGTATTGAAAAGAGCTATCGAAGATAAAGAGAGCTTTTCATTTTTCACTATTGATAGAGGCAATGGGTATTTTATTAACTTTCTAGAGTTTAAAAACACCGACAATAAGCATGCCGGTTATATCCTCTCCTATACGAAACATAACGCTATTATCGCTTTAGAAGGTGAGTATCGACTCTATAAACTATTGACTATTTTTTCATTATTTGTAGTACTGTTTCTTCTCGCAATTGTTCTAAAACAGATGGCAAGTGCTAAAGCATATCACATCAAACTTGAACGTTTTATCGACCTTCAAAGTTCCATAGTTATTCTTAGTAATGGTAAAAAATTTACATTTGCAAACCGCAGTTTTTATGATTTTTTCGGATTTAAAGATTTAGAAGCATTTAAACAAAAGTACGATTGTATCTGTGAATGCTTTGTTGTCAATGATCATTTTTTCTCTCTTGATAAGGTTAAAGAGGATGAAGAGCAGTGGGTGGAAAGTTTATTAAATATACCTGCTCGAAAACGTATTGTATCAATGATTGATCAGACTAAGGTGGCTCACGCTTTTTCTGTTGGTATCAACACCTTTGATGAACAGTTCTATGTTGTCAATTTTACAGATATTAGTGATACGATGATTGAAAAGCTTCAATTAGAGAAACAGGCGACACGTGATGAACTCACAAATGCCTACAATCGAGCCTACTTTAAAAACTCTATTAAAAGCATTAGATCATTTTATGAGGATCAAAAACTCGATACAGGCCTTATCTTTTTTGATATTGATCATTTTAAACAAATCAATGATACCTACGGGCACGATATTGGAGATTCGGTACTTAAAGAGTTAGTCAAACGGGTTCAAACAAAATTGCGTGCAAGTGATCATCTAGTACGTTGGGGAGGTGAAGAGTTTATTGTTGCTGTTGGTAGTGATTCACTTGAGTCAGTCGCCAAGGTAGCCGAACATCTGCGTCACGATATTGAATCTTTCTCTTTTGCAAATGTAGAGAAAGTGACCTGTAGCTTTGGCGTTGCGATAGGAAGTAGTGATACCCCAATTGAATCCATCATATCAGATGCTGACAAAAAACTCTACGAAGCTAAGGCTGCTGGCCGAAATCAAGTCCAAAAATAAACTCTAGAAGTTACAGATCTATCTCATACTTCTTAATCTTATACCCTATCTGTCTTGCTGTCATACCTAGCTGTCGTGCTGCTTTAGTTTGAATACCTCTATGATCAATCAAGGCTTGAATAATGGCTTCTTTTTCCATATCTTGCATACTTGATTTGGTGAGGGGTTGAATCGGTCTCTCTTCATGCTGTGGCGTTACATGTAAAGCTTTCTCTTCATAAATCTCTTGAGCAACTTCAGGTTGCGCCGATACTTCCATATGCATTTTTTGATAATTAAATGGCAATACATGATTAAGCATTTCAGGAACAACTTCACCATCAGGACAGATCAAGACGAGACGTTCCATTGTGTTTTGAAGTTCTCGAATATTCCCTGGCCATGGGTAATCTAGTAGTGTCTCTAAGGTAGTTTTAGAAAGTGTCATCTGTTTACGATGCTCTTTTATAAACTTTTTCATATAGTACATGATGAGAAGTTTTACATCTTCATATCGTTCACGTAAGGGTGGTAGGTTTAGAGGAATAACATTGAGACGGTAAAAAAGGTCTTCACGAAATTCTCCATTTTTAACCATCTCTTCGAGGTTTCGATTGGTGGCTGCAACCAGACGGACATTAGTTTTTACTGTTTTAGACCCTCCCACGCGTTCAAACTCTTGCTCTTGTAGTATTCGTAAGAGTTTAACTTGAAGTGCAGAGGTGATGTCACCAATCTCATCAAGAAAAAGAGTACCGCCATCAGCAAGTTCAAAACGTCCTTTTCGCATCTCTTTAGCATCCGTAAAAGCACCTTTTTCATGTCCAAAAAGTTCGCTTTCAAGTAAGGTCTCACTAATAGCAGCACAGTTAAGTTTAATAAAGGGGCCATTTTTACGCAAACTCGTGTTGTGCACAGCCGTAGCAATAAGCTCTTTCCCTGTTCCTGTTTCACCTCGAACCAAGATGGTTGCATCAGTAGGAGCCACGGTATCGATCATACTAAAAATCTGTTTCATCTTGATACTTTGACCAATAATATCATTAAACTGATGTTCTTGGAGTGCTTCAGCCTTGTAATACGATTTTAACTCTTGGAGCTCTTCTTTCTCCTTCGTAATGCACTTTTGTACAATCATCGATCCAGCAAACAGAGATCCGACAATGGTAAGTAGGCGTACCAGATCATCAAAGTTCATAGGGCAGTCTTTCGAGATGTTGGCAGAAAAAACACCAGTGACTTCATCATCTTTAATAAGTGGAATAGCGACATAAGAGACCGTGTGTGCGTTAATAGAGCCGAGTTTATTGAGATAGTCTATATTGTTGTGAACATTTTCAATAACAATCGGTTCACCACTCTGTGCAGCCAATCCCGTTGCTCCTTCACCAAAACGGTAGGTGGCGATCTTACGTTGTTGAGGGGAAAGATTGATTGAAGCAGAGAGTTCAAGCTCTTTTTTATCTACTGAGGTTAAGAAAAGCGCACAGCGCTCTATATGGGTATGACGTTGTAGTAGCTTCATTCCTTTCTCAATCATCTCAATAATCTCAAAGGTGCTGTTTAGATTGACAGCTATCTGATAGAGTAGCTCTATCTCTTGATAGGCGAAGGTAAGTGGGCACGATTTACACTCTGGTAAATCTGGAGTTGTAATTTCACAATGCATAATAAATTCTTTTATATTTTATAAGTTGTATGTTATATTAACATAATATAGATTATATAATCGTCTACAGATAGTACATATTTTGTACACTTTGTAAGAATAAATAATGCATATCTTACATAAAAAACATAAAAAGGGATCATAGTAATGGCCACAATCACAGTACATGGAACACAAACACCTTTAATAGGCAAAGAGGTAAAAATTGGTGGAGAAGCTCCTGCTGCTCGTATCACTAAACTTGATGGCTCACAGAATGTCATTGGAATGATTGCGCCAACAGCTCAGCTCATTATTGCTATTCCATCATTAAAGACTGAAGTCTGTTCATTAGGGGCTAAAAAGTTTAATGATTTGATAAAGCAGTTTAAAAAACTTCAAACGATTATGGTAACCACTGATGATCTTGATTTTGTCAAAGAGTATGCAGAAACAGAGTGTATTGACGCAGCAGAACTCGTCATCGATACCGATCGTCAATTTGCAAAAAAATTCGGTCTCTTGATTGATGGTGGCAAACTCAATAATCGTCTTGCAAGAGCGGTATTTGTTATTGATCGTGAAGGTGAAGTTGTCTATAAAGAGATTGTTCCAGAGATTGTCGATGAGGTTGATTATGACGCATGTATAGCTGCGGTAGACCGCGCTGCTAATGAGATCAAAAAAGGCCATACTCACGAAGAGTGGATGAGCGTTTAAGGTAAGATTGTATGCATGAGCTTTTCACTCAAACAAAGCTCACTAAAAAAGGTGTAGCCAAAAATTCAGGTTTTCTTGACTGGAACACGCAACCAACACGTTTTAAACGTTACCCTGAATTCTCTTTTCGATACACGAAAGAGACGCTAGGCGAATATGCCTGGCTCTTATCACTTCGCGAGATTACAGATACCCATCTTATCGCAAAAAAACCTTATCACAGACTTAACACACCTTCAGCGGGAAACCTTCATCCTATCGAGATTTATCTACAGATACGTAATATTAAAGGGATACTTAGCGGCATCTACCATCTCGATGTAGCGCATCAAGAACTTGTACTTATTCGTGATATTGAGAAAGATGGTATTGAGAGTTATGTAGGTATCGAAAATCGTTTTCGCGGTATTTTGATTGTGACATCATTGGTACCTTTTCGCTCTTTTTGGAAATATGGTCTGCGTTCATGGCGTTATCTCTATCTCGATGCTGGGCATCAGATGGCAACAATGTATGCACTGTTACAGTCACATAAACAGTCTCCGACAATTTTGTCAGACTTCGATTCAAAAGCCCTTAATGATCTCATGGGATTTGAAGATAAAGAGTTTACATGTAAGGTTATTGCACTTGGAACATCCTCTGAGAAACCTGTAGAGACCATCTCATCACCATTAATGCATGTGCTTCCAACAGATTATAGTGAACCGATGGAGATACTTAATGCACAGTTAGCATCAGAGAGTAAAATTAGTAATACAGTTATTGCAATGCCAGAATGTATTAGAATGGATCTGATACCATCTCTGATGAGATCACGACGTTCAGCAAGAGAGTTTTCTTCATTGAGTCTCCAAAAGGCTCAGATAGAACAGTTTATGAATATCTTTAATCAATCAGACTCGATTCAGGCAACAGTAATAATGATGCGTGGAGAAGATTATGAGAGCGGTATCTATAAAGAGAATCAATTAGTAAGAAGAGGTTTTTTTACATCGGAATGTAGTGATTTATTGGTAGGACAGCGTTTTATCAGTTTCGCAGCATTGGTTGTAGCCTTACATGTAAAGCTACCTGATAACAGAGCCCATATAGAGGCGGGGATAGTATCACAGTGGATTTATCTCTTTGCACAAGACAATGGTATTGGGTGTAGTGGTATCGGAGCGTATTATGATGATGCCTTACGATCTTTTTTAGACATTGATGATGAGATCGTCTATGTTATAGCTTTAGGAGCACAGTGATGAAGATAGGAATTGCTAAAGAGATTAAAGCGGATGAGTACCGAGTGGCCATGACGCCCTCAGGTGTCCAAGAGCTTATCAAACAGGGTAATGAAGTTTATGTTGAGACTCATGCCGGTGAAGGCAGTGGCTTTGATGACAACTCATATGTTGCAATCGGTGCTACGATTGTGGCTACGGCCAAAGAAGCCTATGCTTGTGATATGATGCTCAAAGTTAAGGAGCCTATCGCTTCAGAATATAAATATTTTCGTGAAGGTTTAATTCTATTTACCTATCTGCATCTAGCCGCAGACAGAGCATTAACGGAGGCTTTATTAGAAGCTAAAGTCGAGGCCTATGCTTATGAGACCCTTTCTGTTAATGGACGTTTACCGCTTTTAGAGCCAATGAGTGAAGTGGCAGGAAAAATGGCCTCACTTTTTGGTGCGACACATTTGGGTCGTTATGGTGGAGGTAGTGGAAGACTGCTTGGTGGGGTTGTCGGTGTAGAGAATAATACGGTCTTAATTCTTGGTGCAGGTGTTGCTGGAAAAGCAGCTGCAGAAGCAGCCGCCGGATTAGGAGCTGATGTGACCATGCTCGATATCAATCTTGAACGTCTGCATTATCTTAGCGATGTTATGCCAGATAATGTGACACTGCGCTATTCTGACGCACAGACCATTGAATCATTAGTGAGTGTAGCAGACCTGATTATAGGAACGGTGCTTCTCCCTGGAGCTAAAGCACCAAAATTAATTCGCCAAGAGCACTTGAAAATGATGAAAAAAGGTACGGTACTTGTTGATGTTTCAATAGATCAAGGGGGCTGTTTTGAAACTTCCCATCCCACCACACATCATGAACCGACTTTTGAGGTTGAAGGAATCGTGCACTACTGTGTTGCCAACATGCCCGGTGCCTATCCTCGTACTTCTACCATGGCACTGACCCATGCAACCATGCCTTACATTATCACTTTAGCTAGAGCTGAAAAACCTCTAAGTAATCCAATCTTACAAAGTGCTCTTAATACTATTAATGGCAGATTAACCAATGCTTTTGTTGCTAAAGCACACAGGATGGACTATGGAACTGACAATGCGTGAAGAGGCACATAAAATTTTATCAATATATCGATTTTATCAAGGAGATGGCCATCTTTATCAGAGCGACGATGATGAAAAAGTAGATGA
>JAYEGP010000020.1:0-6264 GCA_034659135.1 Campylobacterota bacterium | reverse complement strand
AAAAAGAAGCACGATCTTCGCCTTTTTTTCTTATCGCCATAGCTACGGCTATGACTCAAAGAAAGAAAAGACAAATCTCATACTTCTTTTTCCCTCTGAGGGTTACTAGGGTTTTTAGAGGTGCCCTATAGTTTAGATAACATCTTACTATAAAAATAATATGATGTTGATATATTTCATAAATAACTGATAGTATCAATTCTGAAGTTTAATCACGTTAGACTTCAAGCTATGAAAGCGATAACTATTTTTATATGCACACTTTTAGCCCTAAGTTTAAGTGCTGCTCAGTTCATCACCCAAGATGTCAACGCCACAAAAAAACAGAGCTCATGGATCGCACTTCCTTATATTTTTAGTTCAGAATCTATGGGTGTGACGGTGGGTGCGGTAGGTATCTTTAGCGGACTCTTTCAACCGCAGATGACCATAGTAGCAACAGCTTTTGTGGGATCAGAACAAGAGGTTAAAAAAGTGAGTGATGACAATATCATCACTCAAGAAGAAGAGAGAGCCAAAGGTCTTGTTTTGGGAGTCAATGGATATCGTCCATGGTTCTCCAACCGACTCTTTATCTCTGCTTTGGGGGCATACTCGTATTATCCTAAAAAACGACTTTATATTGATGGAAGTCATGATTCAAAAAAAGATCTTGAATCCGAAGATGTTTTCGAGATGACACCCCTTCAGACTCAAGGTTTTAACAACTGGGTTAATGTTAATTTTCGCTATGTTTTACCATGGGGTGAAAGTAGAGATTCTGTTTTACCTCTTATGACACTAAGGCGAGGCATCGTTACCAATCGCGATAACAGAGGTGGAGGAACTCCTTTTGTAAGCGGTCAAACTATTGTTGATACCGAGCTTTTTTATACCTATTGGAGTGTTGATAAACTGACACCAGAACCCTCATATAACAGTAATGGCATACGACTTAAACTCGATCATGACAATACCGACTACCCCGCAAATCCTGCGCGTGGTTATCGTTTTAACATGATGTTTTCTCTTGATGCAGGTTTAGGCGATTCAACACAAAGTTGGAATGCGCTTGAAGCAGAGTATGCCCATTTTATTCCCTTAGAAAATTTTTCATGGACACGTCACCATGTCATTGCGCTTAACACATGGAGTGCCTACTCTCCCTCTTGGGATAAATCGAAAAAAATGGATGATACTCAATTGGATGCTCATCGACCACCGATGTGGGAGGGGGCGCGTTTAGGGGGATGGAGTCGTATGCGTGCGTATGATTCGAATCGCTTTAATGACAAGGCAGCGCTCTATTTTGCTACAGAGTATCGCATCATTCCTCAGATTAATCCCATGCGCGACCAAGAGTGGAGTCCTATTCCTATTGACTGGTTTCAGGTGGTTCTGTTTGCAGAAGCAGGGCGTGTGGCTGAGAGCTATGATCTTACTACACTCATGAGTGACATGCATTACGATGCAGGTTTTAGTGTACGTGCCTTAGCGGCTAAGGTACCGCTACGTTTTGAGATGGCCTTTGGTGAAGAGGGCTCAAGCATGTGGGTGATGATTCAGTAAGCTTTTTAATGATCTAAATCAGAAGGGTCTTTGCGCTCTTGTGGCAGTACTAGCTTCTCATTAGCTCTGATTTGTTTAATAAAGACGTCACTAAAATCTTCATAAATCGATGGAGATTTTTTAAGCGTATGGTCTTTAAGTGTCAGCATCTCTCTCTCTTTTAATAGGGTACTTTCACTCTTGTAGGTAACCGTCATGGTGTTTTTTGCACAAGCCGTTTTACTAAGCTCTGGTGTCACTTTAATCAGTGCGATACTGTCGTGCATATCTATGGAGAGTGTTGGTGTTTTGATCTCAATTGAAAGTGCCGGTTTGGACGCAGCGAGATTAAAAATTTTATAGGTACCCTTGTAGATATAGAGCTTACATGTAAGATTATCAATATGCTCAAGCCTGAAGCGGCTATGTGGCGATAGGGTTACAACAGCGTTACTGTTGATAAGTATCTGCATTTTGCTTGAAGTGGCGAGTTCATAGTCTGTACCTACTTTAAGTGCATCGCCTACTCTAAGTGAATGCTCACTTTTAAAGGTGCCAAGCAGTGCAGATAAAATAACTTCGCTTGCATGAAGATTGAAAAAAAAGAGTAAAGAGAGTAAAAGGGTGCGCATAAAATTCCTTAGTAGTCGTACTGAAGTGAGAGCTCGCTCACGTGTTTGCGGTAGGCAGCATCGTCATAGTTGCTGAAGTTAGCACCATTTTCATAACTGGCTACACATTTCCAGTGCAATCCTAGTTTGTATTGCAAGGAGAGTTTTAAGGCGTGATTATGATCATAACGTTCTGTTGCAGCGATAAAAGGATTGCTAAAGTCGTTGACTCTATAGAGATATCGTAGGCTTGAACTGATGGTAGTTGAGACGTTATAGGTTCCACCCGTTGCGACGAGATAATTTCCTTTGGCTGTGAAGAGTGAAGGCTGGGCCTGGGTAGGTGAGTAGTGGTTATAGGCGCCTTTAAGATAGAGAAAATCTTTTCCAAAAAGCCACAGACCTCCAAGACCTCCACCAATCATCTCAAAATTTCCTTCACTGTAAGGTGATGCGGTAAATTCACGCTTACCCGCTACTGCATTTAAGCTCAAAATGAAGCGTTTTGAGATAGAGATATCGAGTTTTGGTGCGAGGCCATACTCTTGTGCAAGGTCTTGATCAAGGTAGGCGAGTCTGCGGTAGTAAACAGGAAGCACAAGTGTTGCACGCTTAAACTTGTAGCCCACGCCTGCATTGAGTGCACCGTAATCGATATCAAAGTAATGGGCGCTTTCATTGCTTTTATGGAGGTATTCAAGATTACTGCTTAAAAACCATGCACCTTTTTCTGTGATCTCATGGACATAGCTCAATGCGGTATAAAAACTCATATAAGCACTCTCGATAATCTCAGGTGTTGGCAAAATATTGAGATTGGTGTTATACCCTGCACTTAAAGCAACAGTAGCGCTAAATTGTGAGAGTTCTTCCTCTTTTTTTGCACTAAGGGTGTTGAGTCGTGTCCTCTGTTCAGGGGTGAGTTGATACCTGTCTAAAGAGTCGCTGACAATACTTTTTTGCTCTTCAAGTTCTAATCTATGGTAGATCTGTGTGAGTGATAGCAAGGCATCAACATTATCAGGCTCTAAAAAAAGCACCCGCTCTAGTGCCGCTATAGCCATGTTGGTATGACCGATTTTATCAGCACATTGACTCAGGTACATCTGTGTTGAAGCATCATCAAAAGTGTTGTTTAACAGTGCTTTGTCATAACACTCTTGATATTTATGCTGATCGATCAGAGCTTGAAACATGTCACTCGCATGGCTTACATGTAAGAGAAGCAAGATTAATAAAAAGATACGTAAAGGTTTCATAGATAGCATTCTATCTTATTTACATCTCTTTTTAAAACAATTTGATGTACATTAAGTTTATGAAAACGCTCATCCTTTTATCTTTTTTATTACATTCACTTATTGCCTATGAAGTTGGCTCAAAAGTCGATGAAAAGCTAGTAAGCCTATTGAAAATTGATGATAATAGAACCTACATTATCGATTTTTTTGCCTCGTGGTGCCACTCCTGTGAAAAAGAGATTCCTGAGCTCAATAGGCTAAACAGGAGTTTAGATCGTTCTCGTTATGAACTTATCGGTGTCTCGATTGATAAAGATATACAAAAGGCTAAAGCTTTTGAGAGATCTTTACATGTAAGTTTTCGCGTTCTCAATGACACTACTCATGAGATTGTCTCGGCCTTTAAACCTCTTGGGATGCCCTCGCTCTATATTGTCAAAGAGAAAAAAGTCTTACATGTAATTATTGGAGCCGTAGATAATATTAATGAGGTCATCGTATCTCAGTTAGGAGTGCATAATGATTAGAGGAGTTTTACTCATTAGTATAATATTTTTTAGCGGCTGTGTCAAAGAGGTACAGCCATGGGAGAAAGAGCAACTCGCATCTGAATTGATGACTAAAGATGGTGGCAATGCCCTACACAAACAGTTTCAAGAGCATGTCTATTTTTCCAAAGAGGGAACGAAAGGTGGTGTTGGTGTGGCTGGAGGAGGGTGCGGATGCAATTAGTTCGTCTTTCTCTTGTTACATGTACGCTTTTAGCCAGCGTTCATGCTGAAGATTTTGTAAGTCTGCAGTACCTTCATTATGATGAGAGTGATGATCGCATTAGCGTCTCTTCTCCTAGTATCGAAATCAATAAAGATTTTGGTGTGGATTATACGCTCAATGTTAAAGCCACTTATGATGGTATTAGTGGGGCGAGTCCAACGTATTATGATGCAGCAAGCGGGGCTTCAAATAAATTACGACGTGATCCCTACAATACGGATTTTGGTCGTGGACCTGTTGGAAATCCTGAGGATATTGTTTATGATAATGTCGCGTTTGGAGAGCGACGTGTTGGCGTTAGTGCCTTAGTGACAAGACGTTTTGATTCTCGTGATGAGTTGCGCGTCGGTCTGAACTACTCTATTGAGTATGACCTCTATCTTTATGAGGGTTCGATGGAGTACATGCACTTTTTAGGTAGCGCTAAAAATAGCGCGATTAGCTTTGGAGGCTCGTATCAGCGTCATGTCAATCTTGTCCCCTGTGGAGCGTATGCAAGTGCTTGTGATGGCAGCAGTGGAGCGAGTAAACAGCTGCCTTCAAATCATACCAATCTTCAGAGCACATTTACTCAGGTGCTCGATCAGACTTCAGTAGCAAGTGCCACACTTTTTTATATGAATGAAAATGGTTATTTGACAAATTCGTATAAAAATATTGTAAGAGATTATGATACCAACCCTATTATCGTGAATGAGAAGCGACCTGATAGTCGAAATGCGGGTGGATTGCTCTTTCAATATTCAAAATCTTTAAAGCCTGAACTGGCCTTACATGTAAGCTATCGTTACTACATAGATGACTGGAAAATGTCTTCGCACACCCCTGATGTTAAGCTCTTTTATCAAGCAACACGCGATCTTAGGCTAGAGGCAGGTTTACGTTACTATGTCCAAAATGGCGCCTATTTTTATCGTGGTGAAAAAGATGCCTTTAGCGATGAGACCTATGCATCAAGCGATGAGCGTCTCGCCGATTTCAATGCGTATGAGCCGACTTTAGGATTGAACTATTATATTATGGAGAATCTCAATTACAATCTTAGTGGATCGTATTATGAGCAGAGTAGTGGACTTAAAGCGCTCTATATGATTACAGGGTTTACGTACCACTTTTAATGCGTTTTATTTATAAGTTTGAGGCCATGACAACAGCATGTGAAGTCACACTCATCACTCCTGATAAACATAGAGCCGATGCATGTGCTAAAGCGATTTTAAGTGAAGCGAAGCGCTTAGAAAAAAAGTATAACTATTTTGATGACTTTTCATACCTTTCTCAGATCAATCAACGTAAAGAGAACCGTTTAGACAGTGAAACAAAATCCATCTTGCAGCGCGCCTTGCGTTATTATAAGCTTACTGACAAGATCTTTGATGTTACTGTAGCTACCATTAAAGATCTTTACAGAGAAGAAAAGAGAGGTGAAGCCTTACATGTAAAGCGAGAGAAGCTTCTTGAGTATGTTGGTTGCGAGCATATTAAGATTAAAAAAGAGTGCATCAGTTTTGATAATGACTATACTAAGATTGATCTGGGTGGATTTGTTAAAGAGTTAGCGGTAGATAATGCGGTTAAGATGGTAAAAAAAGCTAAGATTGCCTCAGCTTTGATCAATTTTGGTGGTGATATTTATGCCCATGGGCGACGTGAAGATGGCAGTAAATTTCGAATTGGTGTGAAAAATCCAAAAAATCCAGACGAACACATAGCGTATTTCGAACTTGAAAATGAGGCCTTAGCAACATCGGCTTCGTATGAGCGAAATTACAAAATTGAAGATGAAGTTTATTCTCATATTATTGCTACATGTAAGGTGGAAAAAGAGATGCTTTCGGCGACCGTTATTTCAAGTACTTGTGTCGAGAGTGGGGTCTATGCGACAGCGTTAATGATCAATTCAGAGCTACCGTGTAAGAATAAAATCTATCTCGTTTAGGAATCAGAATACGCTAAGATTTATGTTTTATTTAATTTTGATTCCTTAGCTATTGAAACGAGATGGCATGAGTCTAAATGAGAGAGAGTACTTGTAGGTATCTTCAGCAGTTGTTCGGCGAAAACAGTTAAATTCTTTATCTTTATTGGCAATGTCAACACAAATATCGCGC
>JAYEGP010000019.1:59118-60645 GCA_034659135.1 Campylobacterota bacterium | reverse complement strand
AGCGGCTGCTGGAACCGTAATGATCCAAGCAGCAACAATTTTCTTGACGGCATCACGTTTCACATACTTCACTTTTTCAGCCGTTTTAATCACTTTTTTCGCTTCTTTGATCTTCACTTCTTCATCTTCAATCATCTTGTAAAGCTCGACGATACGCTGATAATCTTCTTTTGTCTTATCACTTTTAGCTTCGAGTGAACTTAGCTCGTGATTTAGAGCACGTAACATTTTTTTCTCATCTTCGATGATCTCTTTTTCATCTTCAATCACACTTTTAGAATCACTTACATGTAACCATTCACGCAAGAATCCGACACCAAAAACACCCCCAACAGCAATATGCGTTGAGCTTACCGGAAGCCCTAATTGAGATGCGATAATAACCGTAATCGAAGCGGCCATTGCCACAGAAAAAGCACGCATCTGATCAAGTTCTGTAATTTCAGTACCCACTGTCTTAATAAGCTTCGGACCATAAAGAGCCAAACCGATAGAGATACCGATAGCACCCACAGCCATTACCCAGATAGGAATCTCTGCTTTTGAAGAGATGCCCCCATTAATAACTGCATCATTAATCGCTGCTAGTGGGCCAATGGCATTGGCGACATCGTTAGCACCATGAGCAAAACTCAACAGTGCTGCAGCAAAAACAAGTGGAATGGTAAAGAGTTTATTAACACTTGCGCGTGTATTTTCTAAGTTGTGAGCATTCTTAGCAACACGTTTACGAACCCAAAAATAGACTAAAACAGCCACTAAAAGACCAAAGATTGCAGCGGTTAAAAAACTTGGTTTTTTGGTAATCGGGAGTGTAAAGAACATCATTTCATTCACAAAAGCAACAATATCGGGCCAAATTTTCTTAAGACCTTTTAATGTCAGGTAGGTCACAAATGACCATGCCATCAAGGCTACAAATACAGGGACATACTTTTGAGCCGCAGTAACCCTATCCTCTTTAAAAACAATACTCTTTTTAATCGCATAAAGAAAAAGTGCTGCAATCACCCCGCCTAAAACAGGTGATATCACCCATGAAGCAGCAATTTTCCCCATCGTTCCCCAAGAGACGATAGTAAAGCCCGCAGAAGCAATTCCTGCACCCATAACACCACCCACAATGGAGTGCGTTGTTGATACGGGAGCTTTGAGCGCGGTTGCAAAATTAAGCCATAAAGCCGCTGCTAAAAGTGCCGCCATCATTGCCCAGATAAAAGGATCAACATTTCCGCCAAAAGCACCAATGTCAATAATCCCTTTTTTAATGGTTTTAACCACTTCTCCACCAGCGATAAAAGCACCAGCAGCTTCAAAAATAGCAGCAATAACAATGGCGCCACCAAGTGTTAATGCTTTTGAACCCACCGCAGGGCCAACATTATTAGCCACATCATTGGCACCAATATTCATCGCCATATACGCACCAAAAAGTGCCGCCACGGCTAAAAACATACTATTTGGAACACCACCACTACTTAAAAAACTATAGGCAAGAACAGAGACCATAAAGAAAAGCGCAAAGCC
>JAYEGP010000019.1:40244-59018 GCA_034659135.1 Campylobacterota bacterium | reverse complement strand
CACCAATATTCATCGCCATATACGCACCAAAAAGTGCCGCCACGGCTAAAAACATACTATTTGGAACACCACCACTACTTAAAAAACTATAGGCAAGAACAGAGACCATAAAGAAAAGCGCAAAGCCTATTTTGATAAAATCAGGTTGACTTGATTTTAGAGCCTGTTTTTCCATTTTTTTAAATGTATTGATTTCCATATAATGTCACTTTCAGTAAGATGGGTTTTTAATATGGAATTTTATCTTTATTTCTCTTAAGAAGGTAAAAATAATAAAAGATTATTTTACGTTAATAGCCCAATATTCTCGAATCATATTTTTGGTGGATTCTGGTAATGGGATATAGCCTTGTTTTTTAGCTGAAGCATCGCCATTTTTAAAAGCATAATCATAAAATGCAATGACTTGTTTATTGGTATCCACTTTTTCAATAGGTAACAGAATAAAAGTCGCTGCTACGATTGGATACGAGGTATCGCCTGGTTGTAGCGCCAGCATCGCATAAAAGTTATCTTCTTTTGTCCATAATGCGTATTCTACAGCAGCTTTGAAGTTTCCTTCATTAGCCACAACCCATTTTCCACTTGCTGTTTGAAGTGTTGCAGCAGAGAGTTTATTTTTCTCTTTATAAGCATTTTCAATATAACCTAAAGCATAAGGAGTCTGCTTCACAAGATTCGCAACACCTTCATTTCCTTTACCACCAATGCCAACAGCCCAATCAATAGTCTTACCAACTCCATAGTTCTCTTTCCAGTTTTGTGAACTACCATCTAGGAAATAACTAAAATTGTAGGTTGTACCCGCTCCATCTGAACGGTGCACAACAATGATCTTCTCATCAGGCAAACGAAGTCCTTTATTATCTTCTACGATAGCAGGATCATTCCACTTTGTAATGACACCAGCAAAGATATCAGCGACAATACTGTTTTTAAGCTTCAACACTTCATCTTGTACACCTGGAACATTATGAGCGATGACAATAGATCCGATAACCGTTGGAAATTGAAGTAGTTTAGTTTTAGTTAGCTTTTTACTTTTAAGGGGTTTATCCGATGCACCAAAATCAACAATACGCTGTGAGACCTGCTTGATTCCACCACCAGAACCAATGGATTGATAATTGACACGATTTTTTGTCTTCTTTTGATACTGGTATGCCCAGTCGTAATATAGAGGTGCTGGAAAAGATGCACCTGCACCGTTGAGTTTATCTCCTGCGAATGATGCTGTTAGTGCAACACTAGCAAGTAAAAGTGTAGAAACAATCTGATTTAACATAATAGTCTGTCCCTTTGGATGAAGTGAAACCTGTCACTTCCATTGAATTATCACCAATATTATAAATCACAAATATAACAAGAAGATTACAAAAATAGTAATCACTTAGTAACCATTAAGCGATAAAATTTTAAAACACACCGAAAAGGACTCCAAAAACATCATGCTACCTCCTTATGCACATAAAATTGAAGAGATTCGATCATCCATTATTAAATCTCTTGATGACATTAAAGAAGCCAGTCAGCTGACACTTGAAGGCTATCAAAACAGAGATGATACAAAATTCAACCTAGTCAAAGAGGGCCTTTCAAACTTGGAAATCAATGCCAATGAGATTGATAATGATATTATCAAAACCTTTGCACTCTTTTCCCCTGAAGCCCATGAACTAAGACTCCTTGTTGCGTATTTGAAAATAAATAATGAACTGATACGTATTGGAATAGGCGTCAAGAAATATGCACGTCGTATGTATGAACACTGTAAAGGTGATAGTGATTTAACACCACTCGATGCTACCATTGTTTTACTTCACAAAAGTACCCTCAATGCACTTGAACACATTGCAAACTGTTTTCATCAGGTTGAAGCCTGTGATATGGAAGATATGTATCGTAAGGTTATGGTCGAAGAGAGTCAAAGTGATGATCTTTTCTCTATTTTAGAAAAAGATATTCTTAAACAGATTACTAAAGGTGAAGAGCTCTCTATGGAGTATGTTAGAGTCCTTGGAACCCTTCGTAAATTAGAACGTTGCTGTGATCGTACGGTTAATGTTGCTAAACTCATGGTCTATACTGAGCGTGGTGGTGAGATGAAGATTTATGAAGACTAATTTAAAAAGAAACCTATCATGACAAAAATTTTAGATAGTGTTTTTGAACACTCGACTCGAATCATCGCTTTTTCGGTTCTGTTCATCGTTGCCTGGATTTTTACCGTTTTATTTCAAAACTCTCTCGAATCGATGCAGACCTTTGGGTTTGATTTTGTTACCGACTTAAAGTGGGCACCAAATCTTGAAAAATTCGGAGCTTTTCCTGCCATTTTTGGTTCGGTAATCTCTACATTTTTAGCAATGATTCTTGCAATTCCTGTAGCCATAGGTGTGGCTATCTTTTTAAGTGAAATTGCACCTGAAAAGCTGAAATCACCTGTGGGAGTCTCTATTGAGCTTTTAGCAGCTATTCCCTCAGTCATCTACGGGATGTGGGGACTCTTCTATTTTATACCGATCATTCGTGATATCTTTGGTGGTTTAGGTATCGGTATGCTGACTGCGGGTATTGTACTTGCCATTATGATCTTGCCTTTTATGGCCGCGGTCACTCGAGATGCCATGAACACGACACCTGATATCTTAAAAGAGTCAGCTTATGCACTGGGTGGAACCAAATGGGATGTTATTAAAGATGTGGTGATTCCTTATGCTAAAGCTGGAATTATTGGCTCCATGATCTTAGCGCTGGGTCGTGCTATCGGTGAGACCATGGCGGTGACCTTTGTTATGGGTAATGTTCACAAAATATCCACCGACATTACCGCACCAGCAACATCAATTCCAGTGACACTGGCAAACGAGTTTACTGAAGCCGACACAGAGCTCTATTTCTCAAGTCTCTTTGAATTAGCATTTATCTTACTGCTTATCAGCTTTACCATCATCGCGATCTCAAAATTTTTCTTTCTTCGTAAAGCAAGGAGAGCCTAATGACTGCTATAGAAAAACGTGTACTTATAAATAAAATCGTTTTAGTGCTATCAAGTATCTCAGCGATTATTGGAATTGCATTTTTATTTTGGATTCTTAGCGTACTCATCATTAATGGAGTTGATGCTATAAATTGGGAAATATTTGCTTTTGAGGGAGCCCCTCCAGGATATGAAGAGAGTGGACTGAAGCATGCGCTCATTGGTCAACTTATCATCGTAGGAACAGCAACACTTATTGGCGTTCCTTTAGGTGTTTTAGGGGGAACTTATTTAAGTGAATATGGAAAAAAATCTAAAATGGCAAATCTCATTCGTGATATCTCTGACATTATGATGAGTGCGCCTAGTATTGTAATCGGCTCATTCGTTTATGCGGTTGTTGTTATTCCCATGGGGCATTTTAGTGGTTGGGCAGGTGTCGTCGCACTCACAATTATTATGATACCTATCATTTTACGTACCACTGATGATATGCTTCAACTTGTTCCCTCTACACTACGTGAAGCTGCTTTTGCACTAGGTGCGCCTAAATATAAAGTGATTATGAACGTAGTCTATCGTGGGGCAAGAGTGGGAGTATTAACGGGTATATTACTCGGTATTGCTCGTGTTGCAGGAGAGACGGCACCTCTGCTTTTCACCTCATTTAATGACAACTTTATGAGTACGAACCTTAATGAGCCAATGGCTTCACTCACCGTAACCATGTACAACTATGCCACCAGTCCGTATGAAGACTGGCAGAGCATTGGTTGGGCAGCAGCATTTATTTTATCAATGTTTATTTTAAGTCTTAACATCATCGGACGACTCTTAATTATGAAAAGAAAAGGCAAATAATGGCAACAATTATGGATTTCTCTGGCGATAAAGCACTTGAAGTAAAAAACTTTGATTTCACCTATAATGGTGCTGAGGAGCCGAGTTTAAAAAATATCTCTATGCCCATTGCTAAAAATTCAATCACTGCATTAATTGGGCCATCAGGATGTGGAAAAACAACACTCCTTCGTGCATTTAATCGTATGCATGATCTGTATGCTGGCAATACCTATAAAGGTGATATTGAATTTGAAGGTCGTAATATATTAAGTCCTAAAGAGGATCTTATTCAACTACGAAGTCGTATTGGAATGATTTTTCAAAAACCGACAGCCTTTCCTATGAGTATTTACGATAATGTCGCTTATGGAATGCGTTTACAAGGTATTAAAAACAAGAGTGAGCTTAACGATCGCGTGGAGAAAGCCCTTCAAGATGCAGCCATCTGGAAAGAGGTAGAAAATCGTCTCAAAGATGATGCAAATGGACTCTCTGGCGGTCAGCAACAGCGTCTGTGTATCGCACGTGCTATTGCCGTTGAACCCGATGTGCTTCTTTTTGATGAGCCCACTTCTGCACTTGACCCCATCTCAACTCAAAGGATTGAAAAGCTTATCATTGAGCTTAAAGAACGTGTCTCAATTATCATCGTAACACATAATATGCAACAAGCGGCTCGTATAAGCAACTATACAGGT
Source organism: Campylobacterota bacterium (assembly GCA_034659135.1). Lineage (GTDB taxonomy): Bacteria > Campylobacterota > Campylobacteria > Campylobacterales > Sulfurimonadaceae > S010-53. The sequence continues at coordinate 54,497 of JAYEGP010000019.1, read as the reverse complement.
TTTATGTATCTAGGAGAACTTATTGAGCTAGGTGTGACTGAAGATCTTTTTGTGACACCAAAAGAGCGTCTAACAGAAGAGTATATTACAGGTAAATTTGGTTGATACGCAGAGATTTTTAACTCTGCGTATACTTCTTATCTTTACTTGCGATAAATATAAAAACCACACCTAAGACACCAGCGATAAATGATGCTGCGAATATCCCAAGTTTTACTGCGGCAATAAGTGTTTGATCCGCAAAAGCTAAATGCGTAATAAAAATCGACATTGTAAATCCAATACCTCCAATGAAACCAACAGCAAGAACTTCTGCCCAACTCAAATCATCAGGTTTTTGGATTATTTTTAGCTTATGTGCCAGATACGTAAAGCCGAAGATACCGATAGGCTTACCAACAACCAGACCAAAGACAACGCCAAGTACGACCATAAGATGTGTTGAAACACCGCTAAAGTCTATCATAACTCCAGCATTAGCAAAAGCAAAAAGAGGCATAATAAAAAAGGCACTAAAGCCATGAAGTTGATGCTCTAGCCTAACAAGAGGATTTTGAACCTTATCATACCCATACCCAACCGTTTCAAGAGCATCAATTTGGTGATGATTCAAGATAGGTTTCTCATCAATATGTGTTTCAAAAACATCCAAAGCGTCTTTCGACTCTTCGATAAAATCCTTCTCCTCAATCTTAGAGCTAATCGGAATGGCAAAGGCTAAAAGTACTCCGGCGATCGTAGCATGAATACCAATTTTATGAATAAATATCCATAAGGCAATCCCTAGAATCATATAGACCCAAAGCTGCTTCACACCCTTTAAGTTCACAACCCAGATCAGGGCATAGATAAGTCCTGCATGTAAGAAATAAGCAGCATGAATTTCATTCGTATAAACCGTTGCAACCACAAACACGGCTCCCAAGTCATCAACAACGGCTAGTGCCACTAAAAAGAGTTTTAAAGCAGGATTAACACGGGTACCTAAAAGCATTAAGATACCTAGAGCAAAGGCGATATCTGTTGCCATTGGAATTCCAAAACCGATAGGATTATTAGGATTAAGACCCACATAAACGAGCGCAGGAACCAACATACCACCCATAGCTGCTACAATAGGAAAAGAGGCCTTCTGTATGGAAGAGAGTTCTCCAATGAGCATCTCACGTTTGATCTCTAAGCCTACCATCAAGAAAAAAATCGCCATTAAGCCATCATTGACCCAATGTGTCATACTCATGGAGATAACCGTATCACCAAATGTGACCCCTAAGGGCATGTGCCACAGATGAAAATAATCCTGCGATAAACTTGAGTTGGCAACGATGACAGCTAAAATCGTCGCACCAAAAAGTAAAAGGCCACTCAGTGCCTCTTTTGAGATAAAATCCTGTAATACCCGTATCTGTTGTGTCATTGTTGTTTCCTTGAATAAATTTTAATGTCCAAACTCATCAGAGATTTCGTGACCTACTAACTCTTCGAGAATATCTTCCATTGTTACTATGCCTACCCAGCCAGAGTGACCCGTGACGGTTGCCATATGAACCTTACCTTTTATCATACGATGAAGCATATCATCCGCTTTTGCATCCGTAGGGATATGAACAAATTTTTGACCTGAACTGTAGTCTTCAACCGTTGACTCTTCTGGTGTCCCTCCAAGAAGTCTTTTGATATTTAAAACACCAACAATGCGATCATCTTGAAGTACAGGAAAGCGTGTATAGCCACTCTTTTTAAGTTCAAAAATTTTCTCCTCATTGAGCTCATCTTTTAATGCGACAGTATGCACTTTTTCTCTTGGTGTCATAATATTTTCAACACGTTTTTCTTGCAGAGACAATGCCCCTAAAATCAGATCACGATCTAGGGTGTCAATATCACTTTCATCAGATTTTTGATGGGTTTCAATCACATGACGTAGTTCACGTCGATTAAGAAGCTCAGGAATTTCAGCACCCAAGGCACGATCTAATACCATAGCAATCGGTCCAGCGAAAGGATAAAGAATAAACATCAAAATCTTAACAACACCTGCTACACGAGCACCTACAAAGAGTGCGTGACGTGTTAAAATAGCAGCAGGCAAGACTTCACCAAAGATAAGAATGAGCAGTGTTGCAATAACCCCAGCTACAACACCTTCACCTACTACACCACCCAAAAAGATAGAGAGCGTCGCATTAACCGCCGTATTGCCTAAAAGAAGCGTAACAAGAAGAAGATTTCCCTGCTTAACAATAGGTAATACACGCAGTGCATTCCTATCACCTAAATCTGAAGAACGTTGTACCTCATCGACAGAAAGCCCCATGAGACCAATCGTCAAACCTGAAAACATACCAGAAGCGGTAATTAACGCAATGATAATAAAAATGTCCATATAGTCCTATACTAAAAAAAATATTGTACAAATAATAGCACAAAATTAGGTAATAATTGTTGTATTATTGAAGTGCTTGCCAAATTTTAAGTGCTTGAAGATGTTCTTTCACATCATGAACACGAATAATCTCTGCTCCATTGTCTATTGCTTTTACATGTAAGGCTAAAGATCCCGCTAAACGATCAGCAGTAGCAGATGTAGATAGGGCATCAATCATCGATTTTCGACTCGCACCAACAAGCAGTGGATACCCTAATGTTAAAAAGTGCTCAAGTTGTGCAATAAGAGCGATATTGTCTTCTAAACGTTTTCCAAAACCGATCCCTACATCTAAGATAAGCTTTTCAATATTAAACTGTTTTGCTTTTTTGATACGCGCTTCAAAAAATGCGTTGACTTCGCTTACAACAGCATCATAACTGGGATTAGCCTGCATAGTTTGTGGTGTGCCTTGCATATGCATAATCACAGCGCTAGCCTTATACTCAGCGACAAGTTTACAGATATCATCATCACTTAATCCTGTAATATCATTTACAATATGAAAACCCTTATCGAGTGCATACTTCACAACTTCTGGAGTATAGCTGTCAATACTTAATATTGTTTTATCATAAAACTTTTGCTCATACAAAAGATCAATAATAGGCGTAACACGTTCAAGCTCATCTGCGACACTAACACGATCACTACCTGGACGTGAAGAGACACCACCAATATCGATTATATCAGCACCCTCTTCTATCATTTTTGCACTTACATGTAAGGCAGCTTCATTTTTGAAACGACTTGATGCGTAAAAACTATCATCATTGGCATTAATAATTCCCATAATCTTTGCTGCAGCAGGCTGATGCGCTTTTAAAAAAGCTTGTAACTTAAGAGCCAATCTCTTAAGACCAAAAGGCTGGGCCAACTCTTTACGGCTCAACTCTTGAAGCTGTCTCGTGTTGGCAATCAAAATTGCATCCACATGAGAGCTTGTTGCCAGTACAGTTCCTTTGGGAACAGCAAGATCAGCACCAATAGAGAGGGCATCTTGTTTTAAGATATTGGCACCTCCTACATGTAAGGCACGAATATAAAAAAAATGAAGCTTCATTTTAGATGCCAGAATGCTCACACCTCCACCATCAACACCTAAATGTCGTAAGGCTTCTTTTACATGTAAGGATGAAGAGAGTTTTTCAACGTCCACGACGTGGCTCCGGAACAAAGCTCATCAGTAACATCACTAAAATACTTTGAGATCTTCCATTTAAAGGGATAAGTCGATACGCCAGATCAAAGGCATCAAGCTGTTCTTGATTGAGTGCCATCGCTTCATTCACACAGGCGTGATGATACATCTGCTCAATGAGCTGTTGGAGGTCATGACGTTTCAACTGCTCATGTGCTTTTACAAAACTAAAAAGAGCCTGAATATCTAAACGTGCTAAAGAGATATCCAAAGCGAGAACATCTTCACGATGCTTAAGATTGATCATAGGTAAACGAGAACGAATGGTCGGAAGAAACAGTGACTTTGAGGGAGCAAGTAAAATGAAAACGATATTTTTTGGAGGCTCTTCTATAATTTTTAAAAGGGAATTTTGCGATATCGCATTAAAACTCTTAGCCCCTAAAATAAGAAACTTTTCACGTTCTTCACTAATATAAGCTTCACCAATCACCGCTTTGGCATCTTCAATCAAGAAGTCATCGCGTATATAGCTCACACAACGATGAGGCTTTACCTGCTCTTTAAGTTCTTCAGCATACTCATGTAAGTTTTCAGTTATGTAGATATGGCTCTTAGGAAGTTCAGCTCTCAAAGTCAGTCTCTCCAAATAAGACTGCACTTAATGACTGATCAAAGAGACGATATAACTGAAGTAATTTAATATCAATATGCTTATCGTATGAATGCAGTGTCATGGCATTTTGAAAGCTCTCATCCATAATCCAGAGGTAGCTTTTATCACTACGTTTGGCAATGTCTGAGCGTTTACACTCTCCACGACCAATATACCAAAAAAAGTACTTCTCTTTATACGAAAGCGAAAGCATATCTTCAAACATATCAATCATCTCCCCTCCAATAATCTCACTGTATTGGGGATAGAGTGCATCAATAGAGACTATCGGGATTAAAGGACGTCCTAAAGAGGGTTTATTGATTGATGTAATGATATATTGCTCTAGCCACATGTACTCCTTATCAATAATCAGCACAACGGTCTTAGAATCCAATATCTGAGTAATCGCGTTTTGGGTAGCAGGAAGCCATTCAAAGCGTAACTCTTCAAGCCAACTCAGTGGCGCACCCTCTGAACGGATCGTCTCTAATGTCCAACTTTCAAAAGGGTTCATCTCAAACCTTATTGAGAAAGTTCGTAAGCACTATGTAAAGAGCGTACAGCGAGTTCTGCATACTTCTCTTGAATAATCATAGATACTTTGATCTCTGAAGTCGAAATCATCATAATATTAATATTTTCAGAGGCCATGGTACTAAAGGCTGTCGCAGCAACACCGGTATGAGACTTCATACCCACACCAACGATAGAGACTTTACAGATACTATCATCATATTCAGCCTCTTTTATCTCATTATTGTTAATAAAAGTCTGAACAATCGCCTTCGCATCTCCGAGTTCTGTTTTAGGAACGGTAAAGCCTAAATGGGTGGCACCATCATGTCCTACCGTTTGAATAATCATATCAACATTCACACTATTCTTTGCCAATGCTCCAAAAATATCAGAGGCGATACCTGGACGATCAATCACACCTCGCATTGAGACCCGAGCTTGATTTTTATCCAGAGCAATTCCGCTTACGAGTGGTTCTTCCATAATATCTTCTTCCTTTGTTATTAACGTTCCCTCAGCATCAGAGAAACTTGATCGTGTCACGAGTTTTACATTGAGTTTTTTCGCTAACTCAACAGAGCGATTTTGAAGGACTTTAGCACCTAGTGATGCAAGCTCTAACATCTCATCATAAGAGATTTTTTCTATCTTACGTGCCTGAGGTTCAATACGTGGATCCGTCGTATAGATACCATCAACATCGGTATAGATTTCACACAGATCAGCATTTAAAGCACCCGCAACGGCAACAGCAGAAAGATCACTTCCCCCTCGCCCTAAGGTCGTTACACGACCCGCTTCATTGACACCTTGAAATCCAGCGATGACGATAATATTCCCCTCATCTAAAGCATTTTGCATCGCCGTTGGATCAATATGTTCAATACGCGCTTTCGTATGTACCGAATCGGTCAAAATACCTGCACGACGTCCCGTCATTGATGTCGCCTTATGACCCATTTCATTTAGGGCAATCGACACAAGCGATGCCGTAACACGTTCACCAGAACTTAACAACATATCCACCTCTGCGCGAGCTGGCTGTTGTGAAAAATGTTCTGCATAAGCTACGAGTTTATTCGTCTCGCCACTCATAGCGGATACAACGACAACAAGCTGATGCCCTTGTTTTACCGTTTGGGCAACACGATTAGCAACACTCTCAATTCGCTCTAAATCACCAACACTCGTCCCTCCAAATTTCTGAACGATCAGCATTACAGATACCCTTTTTTTCTAAAATATTTTATCGCTTCTTTATATAATGGCTTTTTAAAATGATTCATATAGCTCATTACCTTTTCACTCGGGACAAATTTGTAACTCATAAATTCAGGATGTTTTGTATCAAGATTAATCTTCGCTTTTTTCTTCAGTCTAACGAGATAATAACGCTGCTTCTGACCTATAAAAGGTTTCATCTTTTTAGCGGAGCCTTCGGGAAACTCATAACGCAACCAACCGGGATACTTCGCTATCACTTCAATCTTATTCGTACCAATCTCTTCTTTTAATTCACGAAAAAGAGCTTCTTTAGCTTTTTCACCATCATCAATTCCACCTTGAGGAAATTGCCACACATTTTCCATATCATTACGCTCTGCAATAAAAATCTCTTTATTCTTTGGATAATCACTTGAAACAATGATAGCAGCGACATTACGACGATATAACTTCTTTTTTGACATATTCAATCTTTATATATAATAAGCGCAATTATATTCAATGTGGTATTAAAGCTGTATAATTTCGTATGCTTTTATACATTCACATCCCTTTTTGCGACTCTAAATGTTCGTATTGTGCCTTTAACACCTATGTCGATAAGTTTCATCTTAAACAAGAGTACATGAATGCACTACTGATTCAACTTGAGTTTGAACTCAAACGCTTTCGCGCCACAGAAAAAAGTATTGAAACGGTTTTTATAGGTGGCGGAACACCTTCAACCCTTGACGCTCAACGCTATAAACCCCTGTTTGCAATGATAAGACCTTATTTAAAAGAGAATATAGAGATCACCTCAGAAGCCAATCCCAATAGCGCAACGCGAGAGTGGCTAGAGGGAATGCATAGCTTAGGTGTTAATCGTATTAGCTTTGGCGTGCAGAGTTTTAATGACACAAAATTAAAGCTATTACATCGTGCACATAACAGTGAAAGTGCACGCATAGCCATTCAAAATGCGACAGACATTGGCTATAAAAACCTCTCTCTTGATCTTATATATGCCGTTCAAGGAGACACCAAAGCACTTCTTCAACACGACATAGAGACGGCATTTTCACTCAATATCAATCATATTAGCGCCTATGCTTTAACGATTGAAGAGGGAACACTCTTTCAAAAAACACCTCAGATGGCAGAAGAAAAACTTGAATTAACGCGGTGGCTTTTTGAAAGTATTCATAAAAAAGGTTTTAAGCAGTATGAGATATCCAATTTTGGAAGCTATCAATCCGAGCATAATATTGGATATTGGCACTATAAAGATTACATTGGTTTAGGTTGTGGTGCCGTCGGTTTTTTAAACGATAGACGTTTCTATCCATCGACATCGCTTGAACATTACCTAAAAAATCCACTAGACATTCATGAAGAAGTGCTTAGCAAAGACGCTATCAAAATAGAAAAGATATTTTTAGGCTTACGCTCTCATGTAGGCGTTTTACACACTATTTTGAACACTACAGAGCGAAGACAGGCAGACCTACTTGTAAAAGAGAAAAAGCTTACATGTAAAGATAATACATACTACAACAAAAACTATCTTCTTAGCGATGAACTTGCCCTTTTTATCACGGCATAATCATACTTTGGCTAGAATCACACCACTTTAAAAAATTGGATTTGCTATGTTTGGTTTGGGCTTTGCTGAAATTTTAATTATTGGTGTTATTGCTATCTTATTTCTTGGACCTGATAAACTTCCTGAAGCGATGATTGAGATCGCTAAATTCATGAAAAATATAAAAAAAACCATCACTTCTGCGAAAGACTCTATTGAGAGTGAACTCCATGTTTCTGAAATGCGCGAAGAGATGATGAGTTATAAAAAAGAGCTGACTTCAGCCAGTGGTGAACTCGATAGACTTACCTCGCTTGATGATTTAAAAAGTGAGATCAATGATATCAAAAAAGAGGTCAAGGTCGATATGAAAGACGATATACAAGGCGAAGACCCCACCCCACCTGCTCCACCTAAACCTGAAGTGGTAACCTTCAAGAAAAAAACAAAACCTGAGATAAGTGATACCGATGTTTGAGAACTTAAGACCCCATTTAATTGAACTGCGAAAACGACTCGGCATCTCAGCATTAAGCCTCGTTGTTATGTTTTTTGTAGCTTTTTATTTTCACGAACCACTGTTAGAGTGGATTATTGAACCTTTAAATACAGCGCTCCTAGAAGTAGGAAAAAAATCAGTGCATGCAGCCGATGGAATGGTTACTACTAATCAAGTCGGTGGTGCCTTTTTTGTTGCGCTTAAAGTAGCATTTTTCACAGCAATCTTAGCCTCACTTCCAATTATTTTAGCACAACTGTGGCTCTTCGTAGCACCGGGACTTTATGCTAATGAGAAAAAAATGCTCATTCCTTTTATCATCGGTGGAACAACGATGTTTGCTGTCGGTGTCGCTTTTGCTTACTATATCGTTACCCCTTTTGGTTTTGACTTTCTTATTACCTTTGGTAGTTTTAAATTTACGCCTTTGATAAATATTGAAGATTATGTCGGCTTTTTTACCAAGATTATGTTTGGATTTGGTCTGGCATTTGAGTTACCCATCTTTGCCTACTTTCTTGCCCTTTTAGGCCTTGTTAATGACAAACAGATGATCGCATTTTTCAAGTATGCCATTATTTTGATTTTTGTTCTTGCTGCCTTGCTGACTCCGCCTGATGTATTGACCCAACTCTTAATGGCTGGGCCACTTATCATTCTTTACGGATTTTCAATTTTGATTGTAAGAGCTGTCAACCCTGCATCTGAAGAAGATGATTTTGATGAGGACGATACAGAAGATGTTAGACCCACTAAAGACTAGCAGTTACGACTACGATCTTCCTGAATCACTCATTGCTACACACCCTGTAGAACCACGAGAGAATGCACGCTTATTAATTTATACTCGTGCAGATTCAAGCATTAAGCATGACTATTTCTACAACATTGACACCTACCTCCCTAAAGATGCTGCTCTCATTTTCAACGATACCAAGGTGATTAAAGCCCGTCTCTTTGGAGCAAAACCTAGTGGTGGAAAAATAGAGCTACTTATCAATAGGCCTTTAGATGCTCACTGTGTCAATGTTTACATCAAAGGACGGGTGAAAGAAGGTCATGACATAGACTTTGATAGTGAGCTCAAAGCTAATGTCATAAAACGTCATGAAGATGGTAGCCGAGATGTACGCTTTACATGTAAGGGACTACCTTTACGTTTTGAAGCGCTACTTCCGATTATTGAAAAAATAGGCCATATCCCTCTTCCACCTTATCTGCAACGTGAAGAGAGTGAAGAGGACACAATTAACTATCAAAGTGTCTTTGCTAAGTTTGAAGGTGCAGTAGCCGCGCCAACAGCCTCACTTCATTTTAGTGATGCACTTTTTAATAGCGTATGCCAAGAACATGAACACGCATTTGTAACCTTACATGTAGGCGCAGGAACCTTTAAGCCCGTTCAAAGTGATACTATTACCGATCATCCTATGCATTCAGAGTATTTTTCTATTTCAGATCACGCTAAAACAGTGCTTGACTCATCAAAAAAAATCGTCGCATTTGGAACCACATCAACCCGAACCATTGAATATTATGCTCGAACACAGGTGATATCAGGCGAAGCCAATCTCTTTTTACATCCAAATAACCCGCCTTTACGGGTTGATCACCTCTTAACAAACTTTCATCTTCCAAAGTCCACACTTTTGATGCTAGTCGCTTCTTTTGTCGGTTTAGAAGAGGCTCAACACATCTATGCCGAAGCCGTCAAAGAAAAATACCGTTTTTTTAGCTATGGCGATGCTATGCTGATTCTTTAGGTTCCTATGTTTATTGATATCTCACAGACAACGACTCCAAAAATACTCTTTTATGAGCAGACAGAGCAGAAAGTGAAATTAACCGAGATCCTCAGCGATAGCTATAAACTTGAGATTATCCATGCCAAAGAGATTGAATCACTTCTTGAGATAGCCTATGCAGAGTCAGTTGATCTCATCATCTTAGATCTTAATGACGATAAGCCTGAAAGCATAGAAGTTCTTGAGTATTTTGATCACAATAATACCTTTGAAGAGACACCTATTTTTTCTCTATTAGAGAGTCATGATGGATGTGAAAAGGTTCGAAAAAAATTTAAAAATATCGATTTTCTACATAAACCCGTCTCCAATCAAGAACTTATAAATCGATTCTCAATTTATTTAAAACTGATTGTACAATCTCATAAACTCCAAAATTCTCATCGACTCATTGAGACACAATTACGTCATTCACAAGAGATACTCAATGCCCAAGAAAATATGCTTGCAGTATTTTCAGAAGAGAATATAATATTAGCTAATAGCCATTTTTTAAACTTTTATGGTGTCAACAGCATAGAAGATTTTATTTTAAAATATGGCTGTTTTATTAAGACCGTTGTCGAAGAAGAGAATACCTTTAAACACACCCAATGCAATGAGGCTACAATATGGATCAATAAGCTTAAGGCGATGGATCCCAATCAGCGACAAGTTGTCATTAATGACATAGAAAGCAACCGACACCGTTTTAAAATCCAGCTTCAAAGCTATCAGCAAGAACAGACCTATACAGTTATTACCTTATTTGATATGACCGATATTTATGATCGCTCCAAAAAATATGAACAGTTCGCCTTTTATGATCAATTAACCGGTGTCGCAAATCGAAGGAAATTTGAAGATAGACTCGATATTGAGATATCGCGAGCGAATCGTTTTCACACGGCACTAAGTATCATGATGTTTGATTTAGATCACTTCAAATCTATTAACGACAGCTATGGGCACGATAAAGGTGATGAAATTTTAGCGACCTTTGCTAGCACCATTAACAAACGTGTACGCAAAGAAGATCTTTTTGCTAGGTGGGGTGGTGAAGAGTTTATCCTTGTTTTAATCGAATGTGATCTTAATCATATCTTTCAACTCGCACAAGCATTTCTAGAAAAAACGCAAGAGATAGAAATCGTAAAAGGTAAACGCTTAACATGTAGCATCGGGATTAGTCATTATGAAAACACTCTGGATAAACATGGATTCATTAAACTCGCTGATGATGCCCTCTATAAAGCTAAAAAGGGTGGTCGAAATCGTTTTGAGACGATTTAGATCAGATTGACTTTTCCATTAGCAATCGAAATCTTTCCCTCTAATTCATATTCAAAAACTAATTCTGAATATTGTGCCATCGCTTCTTCATACGTAGGGCTCTTTTTGCAATACTCTAAAAAACTATCGGTTTCGCCTAACTCCAAGCTACCAAACTGCTCACAAAATCGTTCAATGTCATAGATAGCTTCTGCTTTCGCCTCACCTAAAAGTGCTTGAGTTCCTTCACTTTCACCTAAACGGTGAGGCAAGACATAAATTTTCTTACCCATTTTTTGCGCATACTCAACACTTCGCATTGTGCCGCTACCGAGATCAGCTTGCGTGACAATGAGCACTTCACCTAAGGCAACAACAAGCTCATTACGAACCACAAAACTCCAAGGTCTTGCACGTTCACCAAGGCAAAATTGACTTAAGACTAATCCACTCTTTTCAATCGCTTCAATAAGAGTTTTATTGACTGCGGGATAGCGAATGTCCAGACCATTAGCCATAACAGCTATGGTATTTGAAGCACCCGCGCTTTTATGCGCTATTGCATCAACTCCCATAGCAGCACCGCTAACCACACACACATCTCTTGCGCTGAGTGCATGCGCCAGTCGCATGGTAAAATCACGTGTATATTGATTGGGCTTACGTGTTCCCACAATGGAAACTTTTCGTTTTTCAAGCAGTTTAGTATTACCAAGATAATAGAGAGTGTCTGGATATTTTTTCATATCCTGCAATGGAGTAATCTCCCAGGCTATCTCTTTGATTCTATTAGATGTAGGCATTGATCCCGACAAGCTCAATTCCTTTAAATAGGTGTTTAGACTCACGCAAAGCCTGCAAGGTTTCATGACGGGGATGTCCAATAGCAATGGCACTGCCTGTACTTTTAGCTAAGTTAACAGCACGTTTAATCTGTTTTTTAATCTCATTAACATCGGCAACATGATCTAAAAAAACATCTCTAGCTATGTAAGGCAGTCCATAATTTTTCATCACACGAGGCGCTTTTGTCTCTGCTGTAGTGCGACTGTCTATAAACATCATATTCTCTTTACGAAGGGCAAACATTAAACGGTTCATCGCCAACTCATTAGAGGTAAACTTACTACCCGTATGATTATTAACATATTTGACTTTAGGAAAAAGCTTTTTTATATCTTGAACACGCTTCAAAATACGCTGTTGGGAATCTTTGGTATAAAGCGTGTGGCTCTCTTCAGCATTGAAACGCATCGCTTCAAGTGGTAAATGCACCATATAATAGGGCTCTTTTGCTGCTAAAGCTGCTGAGTTAGGATGACGATCGTTTGGAGGCAGAAAAGCCATAGTCATCGGCAATTTTAATGCTTTAATAGCATCAACATCTCGTTGAAAAGAGACATCATCAATAATAATCGCTAACTTCGGTTTGGCAACTTTTTTAACCGCTTTACGCTCAGGGCCTTTAGGCGGTGTTTTTTCATATTCATGAGAGGCGATAACCACTTCATGCTTTTTTAATAAGGCTTCTAATCGCTCTTTACGACTCTTTTTTGCTTTTGTCGCTGCTTTAAGCTCCTCAAGTAACTTTTTACGCTCTTGTTCATAGGCAACTTTTTGCTGCTGTTTTCCTGCATCAAAACCAAAATAATACCCCGCTACAGCAGTGATACTTAGTATCAGTAAAATAATAGCCACAATACTAGAGTACTTAATAATATGATGCGTTCGATCAGTTTTTTTAGCGGTTTTACGTTTTGGCATTAGCGTCTTACATGTAATGAATTTTGAGTGTATTATACTTAGAGAAATGTAAACCCCTATTAATTATTGCAAAATGAAAAAAAGATTAAATTTTTAATAAAAACTAAAAGAGTGATGTAAGGAGTCTAGTGAGGAAGCGCACTCATGTGCGTAACAAGTGTAACGACGATATCTCATTTAAATGTGCTAGTAGCACATTTTAATGAGTAATATCAAATCAGTAGATTAGTTTTTATCTAAATCCACAATTTTATTCTTAGCGATCCACGGCATCATCTCACGAAGTTGATTACCTGTTTGCGTGATTAATTTTACTTTGTCATTATTACGCTCAGCATTCATACGAGGGTAACCTGCTTGACCTTCTAAGATAAAGTCTTTAGCAAAACGACCATCTTGGATTTCAGTTAAAATCTCTTTCATCGCTGCTTTAGATGCTGGAGTCACAACACGTTTACCTGAAACATAGTCGCCATACTCAGCTGTATTAGAGATTGAATAACGCATATCAGCGATTCCACCCTCAAACATCAAGTCAACGATAAGTTTGAGTTCGTGAAGACATTCAAAGTATGCCAGCTCAGGAGCATAACCCGCTTCAGTTAAGGTTTCAAAGCCCGCTTGAACTAAAGACGTTACCCCACCACAAAGTACAGCTTGCTCACCAAAAAGGTCTGTTTCAGTTTCATCTTTGAACGTTGTTTCAATGATTGCTGTACGTCCACCACCAATAGCAGAAGCGTAAGACATTGCTAACTCTTTCGTTGTACCGCTTGGATTTTGACCTACGGCGATAAGATCAGGAATACCACCACCACGTACGAATTCAGAACGAACAGTATGTCCAGGTGCTTTAGGAGCGATCATCGTAACATTGATATCAGATGCTGGTTGAATACGACCATAGTGAATGTTAAAACCATGACCAAAAGCGATAGTAGCACCCGACTTTAAGTTAGGAGCGATTTCATTAGCATAAATTTCTGCTTGATTTTCATCTGGCAAAAGAATCATAACAACATCAGCAGTAGCCGATGCTTCAGCCACGCTAAGTACTTCAAAATTTTTAGCTTCAGCTTTTGCCCAACTTGATCCGCCTTTACGAAGACCAACACAGACTTCAACACCACTATCACGTAAGTTTTCAGCGTGTGCGTGACCTTGTGATCCGAAACCGATCATTGCAACTTTTTTTGATTTGATAAGATCGATATTACAATCTTTGTCATAATAAACATTTAATGCCATTGACATATCCCTTATAAAACGCAACAAGGCGTATAAAATTTGGCGCATTATACTAAAACTTAGCAATGCTAACTCTTAATGTAATAATCATGTAACACTATTTAATGTATAATCCGCCTGAAAAATAGCTAAAGATAAATTATTTTTTAGCTAAT